>DUGO01000143.1:0-9560 GCA_013331375.1 Candidatus Methanoperedentaceae archaeon
GCCTGTAGGTCAGCTTTATTGAAACGCCGTTTCTTGATACCGCGATGCCTGCGATATCCTTTGAAGCCTTCAAAATTCCGCGCTCCTGTTAATGTTCTCCCACAAAGGCATTCTTAAATTCTCAAGGCACTATATATATTACCCTGCACATTCTTGGCACCTCATCCACTGCGACCGCCTCCCGCCCCCCTCTCCTCCCTCTGCCATCGCCGCCTCGCCCGCCCCCCTGGAAGCGCTCCCGGCGCGTGCCCCCGCATGCTCTCGCGCCGCGCGGGTGGGAGGGGCGCCTGATGCGTCTGGGGGATTGTTAAACATGTTATTTAAAACTTNNATCTCACCACCCAATCTATCTTATCAAAACCTTTATCGAACGTGTAAATGTGCTTTATTTCAAATTCCTCCATGATTGCAACTGTTGATGCATCTGTAATAGATAATCCGGGATACTTTCTGAATATAACAGATGCCTGAGCAAAAGTAATCTCATCTATATTCACCACTTCGATTCGCTCATGGTTTTCAAAGATACTCAAAGTCTCAATCGCAGCTTCGAATCCACCCTTTCTAAGGATGAAATTTATCGTTTCAAGGATTATATAGTCTGTCACATACACTTTCTTTATTTCGCCATTGATAAATTTATTAATAATCTGGACAGATTCATTGTGCCACTGGTCATTTTTCAACTTGGTACCGATCCATACCACGCTGTCTATAAACAGGATTATACCACCAGATCATGTTCTTCAACAGCATCTGTTCTTTCAGCTTCAACAGGACTTTCGACCCATTTTTTTAATTTCATTTCGTAATTCTTTTTCTCCTTTATCCTGTAAAGAATTTCACTTTCATTTTCAGTCAAAAACTCCAGTATCGTATCCATCAATTTTCGCTGTGATACCCTGAGACCCCTTGTAGAAAGATGCCCCTTCATTGTTTTAATAACGTGGGGTGTAATATCACCGGTTTCCGGTTCCATATAGTTCATATTTGTTCACCTTAAATATAACTCCTTTGTCACGGAATCTTAATCCCTATGTCACAAGAACAGCGCCGCCCTTCATGGCACCCTGCCAGCCCCCCCCTCTCCTCTCCGCTGCCGCCGCCCCCCGTAAAGCTCTCCATGCGCGCGCCCCGCATACTCTCGCGCCCCGCGCGGTTGGGAGGGGCGCACGGTTTCATGTCCGCACCCGACCTCAGAGTAAGATTTCCAACTGCGTGCCGCATGCATCATATTTCACACTCCATTTTCATGGTTTCCAGGCTTTCAGAAAATCAACTCTATCGAAATCGCCATCGTTTGTAGCCATATTTTCTATCCCATAACCATTGCACGATGCGGCATGTATGGCATCAGAGAACAGTAGGTTATATTTCTTTGAAAATGTTCTGGCATGTTGTAATATTTCCAGAGTAAGAGGCAATATTACCACAGTGGAGTCAAACACATCATCGACCGCACCATAGGCTACAGAACACTCTGATATCACATCCGGATGTTCTTTAATGAATCGAATGACTTCCTTGTCCACATATTTTTTCTTAATTTCTCCAATAAGGATAGTATGGAACAGCTCATTGATTACAGTTGAAGGCGTAAACCCAATAATCATTCCTTCATTGATTTTTGATAGAAGCTCCACGCATATGCTCTTATACCTGTGGTTCTTTGCCAGCGCATAGACGAAAATATTGGTATCCACGAAAACTTCTGTTCCAGTGAATTCTGCAAGGTTCATTCTATCCATTGGGAAACTTCATCATTCAGGAGTTCATCAATTTCTTCTTCAGGAACATCCATCTCAACATGAAAGAATCCTTTCTCTTTCTTCTTGGGAACAGTAATTAACCTGTCACCAATTAATTTTATATCTTTATTCTTTATGAAATCCACAACATCCGTATCACTTGTCATTTCGTCACCAATGTTTGAACAAACCGTTTTTTCTTTATTTCTTTCCATGCATCTCCCCGTGTGGTTTCCAGAATCTCAAGATCTTTTGCTCTTAAAGAAAGCTCGTTTTTGCATTTGTCAAACAGCGCCCATTTTATTTCCTCTTCCCTTACTATCGCATTAAATCTGATTCTGGCACTCCTCACGGAAGTGGTATGCATATCTCGGACATCTTTGCCGCGTAAATAAACAGTAACGATTTTTAATATATTAAATCTTTACATGCCCAAAATCCGTTAAACTTATGATTGATCCATCACTGCTGGTATCGTGTAACTGCAGTCATCCTTGCCCCCCTTGCATCCCGCCCCCCTCTTATTCCCGTCGCCATTGCCTGCGCCCCCTGCCCCCGTAATGCGCTCCTGCGCGCGCGCCCACGCGGGGGGAGAGGCGCCGAAATTTGTGCCGCGCAAGGATCAAGAGCTCTCATCATGTTTTGATTTATTTTAATCACAATTTTCTGGCATAATCCATTACTTTCATCTGCTGCTTCAACGTGACATTTCCCTTGATCCCCTGCTCTTCAAGGATGTCCATCATCTTTCGTAAACTGACATTTGACAACTCTGCAGCCTCTGCAAGAGTTATTTTCCCAAGCTTATACAGACTTGTGGCATACCACATCACCCCCAGTTTCAATAACTGGCTTACCGCACTGGATTCATCTACACCTTCCATCTTAGCAGTATATGATACACCCTTTAATAGGTCATCTGTGAGACGCACCTTTTTTGTTTCCATTTATTCAACCTCTCTCATAGCTAAATAATACTCAATAGCGTATTCGATATCTTCTTTCCAAATATCACGCTCTAATGCTCTTCAATGGCATGCAAGGATATATCGTACTTATTTGTGACACTTTCTTTTATCAACGCAATATCCATTGGTTGCTCCTATAGCAGTCCTCATTTATATCGATTCGGCTGGCTCTGTGAAATAATCCCGAGCATGACGGAGCGCGCAAATCAGGGTGTGATATGCGTCTGTGTAGACTCTTAAATTTCCTAAAAAAACGACTTGGGAAAAGTCCATCACCCAAAAAAAATCACTCGCGCCCGCAGCGCCAGCTCTTGCATTCGCTCACAGACGAAAAAAGAAAAAGAGCCCGGGCTGCGCTGTCGCCCGGAGCCTTAACTCAGGAGTTCCGCCGCTTTATGAGCATCACCAGCACCAATCCCATCACTGCTATGACAGGCAGCACTATTCCCGGATACTCAGGGACTGAGACCTCAGGTTTCCTTACTATCTGTCCGCGTATCTCCCCGCCCGGATATACTGTTGTGTGTATATTCACATAGGTCAGACCTGCAGTGATATTCTGTTCCTGTGCCTCGGGGTAGTTCCATACACCTATCTTCGGGCTGTTCAGGGGCAGCGGGAAAATGACAGGACCATTTACACCGGCTGGCGCAGGTCCGTGTATGTGGGATGCAGTTTCAGTTGCGACCAAACCGCTGTACTGGATATTGAAGCTCAACGTGTTCGCATTCGTATCCAGGACGAACGTACCCAAGCCGGTTGCTGGGGAGACATTTGGCGGGACTTCCTGGGAACCGTCCAATGTTGCTACAAAATCGATCAATTCTGCATTCGCAGGCATCGCGAAAAATGCAATCAATGCAAGGAATGCTGCTAAGCTCTTTACATGGTTTGATATATTCATACAACTTCCTCCAGTTTAATTACTTGCACTTTTGGCTATAAAAAGATTATGATTAATACTCACAAGTGCACAGGTCTGGCACATTTTTGCCCCTTTCACCTCCTGTACCAATAACAAATCACAACGATTATAACAACCATCCACATGTACATAATCCGATGGCTAAAAAGAAGAAGTTCGCCCCACGCCAGAATAAATCGAACAGGACATTGCTTTACGCGGGACTGGCTGTCCTCGCCATTGCAGCGCTTGCAATATTGTTTTTTTCCGGGAGTAGTACGCCAGCAGACAGCATCCCTGTAATGCAGGTAAATATGTCACCATCAGAGCCTGGCAAAGTCAGGCTTGTCGAGTTCTTCAAGTTTGACTGCCCGCACTGCTACAACCTGCACAGAGACCTGCCAGGGCTGCTTGCAAGCTACGGCGACAGGGTCGAAATCGTGTATGTAGCCATTGTTTTCCCCGGGCAGTCCACAAAAAGCATAGAGGCATACATGATTGCACGGCACATGGGGAACGAAACAGAGATGCGCGACGCGCTGTTCAGTGCGGAATTCGAACAGAAACGAGACATCATGACCAGCACCAGCGCAATAGAAACTGTGGCTGCAAGTATTGGTCTTGGCGAGGATTTCAATAAAAAACTGGAGGGTAAAGCAGGAAGGAAAGCCGCACGTGCAAACCTGGCTGAAATGCAAAAATACTTGGTTGATACCACCCCTACCGTCTTTGTCAACGGGAAGAAGCTCGTCACTCCATCTGTAGCCGAGCTGAATGCGACTATCAGCGCAGCGCTCGTTGGCTAAATTATCCCGGCATACATCAGGACTGCAATCAGTATCAGTGTAACTCCCGTGACAAGCCGCAGCGCAGACCGCCGCTCCTTCCTGAACTTTTCGACCTTTGCAGGGTCAAGCCCGTAGGCGATTGCAGCACCCAGCACGAGCACAGGCAGCACTACGCCGAGATTATAGGCTGCAAGGTACAGGTACCCCTCACCCTCACCGCTTCTTGCCATATCTAGTATCACAAAATAGACCGCGCCCACGCATGGCGCTTTTATGAGGGAGAAAAGCGCTCCGATAAAGAATGATGCGGGAAGGCTCACGTTTCTTGTCACGCTTTCCGTGAGACGGATGAATGCCTTCGGCGTATTGAACGAGGACTCCGTATTCCTTGAAAGGTGCCATGCATCGTACACATGCCAGATGCCGAGAATGCCTACAAGTGCCACGATCAGGTTGCGGATAGCTGCCTGTACGGACGGCGAGCCTTTAATTACTGCCAGGAGCCCTATCCCTGCCACAAGATACGTGAAAAAGATGCCGAGACTGAACATGAGCACGACAAGCAGGACATTGCGCCGCTTTCCAGTGCTGGAAAGCGTGACCGATGCCATGAAGGCAAGTATAGCAAGCAGGCATGGGTTGAATCCCGCAAGGAAGCCCACCACGAACACGGAAGGCAAGGAGAGGACTATCTTCTGCCTTTCCCCTGCGGCAGCCATGGAGGCATTCGCTATCGAATCTCTCAATATCTCTTCGAGCCGTGCGGTGTTGCCATCGTAATCGCCATATGAAATAATCCTCTGCCCGTTTACGACAACTGCAGGCACTCCCGGAAGCCGGTATTTGTTTGCAAGCCTGAGCCCCTCGTCTGTGAGCACATTGTATCTTGAGAATGTCACATTATCCCCGAAGGAGTTCACCACGCTCTCAACCACGGGCGATGCTTTTTCGCATTTGAGGCACGCGGGGTCGAAGAAGTACTCGATGATGACGGCTGAATCGTTTGAGGGCACTGTGGCTGGAGCAGAATAATTGCCAAGGCTGCCGCCGGCTTCCCCTGCCTGCTCGCCAGCCCCTTCACGCACCAGGGTTATCTGCATATAGGTCTCAAATGTCCTGCCGCCTGCAGTAACTGTCGCATTGATGCTGTGGACGCCCGGCTTTACTGCTCCGCATTCCTCGCATGAGGGAGTGGTGAAATTGAAATAGAAGCTGTTCGCACCTTTCCTGATATCGACGTCCTTTGTGTCGTCGAGCGACGCCCTCCCGAAGAGATTAGTCATCCCGTATACCCGCACGACCCCCTTTGCATCATCGGGCGAGGAAAAGCTGACATTCACACTCATCGACTCATTTGACCTGTACACGTCACTGTCGGTATATATCGAGAGCGTGGAATTCACGATTTCTGCATACAATTTTCCCTGCCGAAATGTACCGCAGACTTCTGAGAGCGTCCAGTTCGAAAAGTCGCCCGTTAAATTCGCACCTTTCTCAATCCGGATTCCATGTATGCTGCTGTTCTCAATCACCCCGTCCAGGCATACGTATTTTCCTTCATATACAGCCGGGTCTGACAGCAGGTCGGCTGCTGTGGGCTGCCTGATTTGAGTCCCCAGGCATCCGAGTGAAATAAAAAACAGGGCGGTAAGGAGAACTATCGCATATTTCACGGATTGCGCCATGCCAAGCTCATCCTGTCGCTTTTACCATCCTCACAAGCTCCACCCCTTTTTCATACGCATCCCTCATGGCAGTGGGATGGTTCTCTATCTTTTTCAGCTGGTCCATGTTGTTGTACAGCAAGTTCGCGGTAAATTCAACGTCAACAATATCAAAAAACGCAGTCACGGTCTGGGTCGCTCCCATGAACACTTTTGACCAGTTGAGCCCGGCTATGGACAGGAAGAGACCCTTTCGCCGCTTTTTCTTCCCAGGGCTTATGAATGAATCCTTCAGGATGTACTTCTTAGCCCAGAACGTCTGGCACCTGTCCATAAGCGCCTTGAGCTTTGCAGGGATGCCAAGAGTCATGACCGGGGTCGCGACAATCAGGATGTCAGTCTCCTTGAGCTTCTCATAGATGTCAACCATATCGTCATTTATCGGGCATATGCCTGTCTCGATGCAGTCGAATATCTCTCCGCAGGGCTGGATATCTTTTGCATGCACCCATATCTTCTCGATGTCCGCCCCCTCGCTCTTTGCTCCCCGGAGAACCTCATCCAGAAGCCGCTCGGTATTGCCCCCCTTTTTAGGGCTCCCCAGAAGTGCGAGTACCTTTACCCCCTGCCCGTTAATACCGTAACCTCCAGGCTGAAGTCCAGCCACCGCGCATCCCGCGTGAGAGCACCCATTGATATCACATCGACGCCCGCAGCCGCATACTCACTGAGGTTTTCGGGCGTTATACCGCCCGATGCCTCAATGATGACGTGCGGGTATCGCTTCCTGACAGCGCTGATGCAACGAGCTATTTCTGCAGGCGTCATGTTATCGAACATAACGATGTCAGCCCCAAGTTCCGAAGCCAGCAGCGCATCCTCTGCGCTCTCCACCTCCACCTCGACCTTCCGTGTGAACCCTGCTTTTTTCGCATTCTTTACCGCGTTCTCAAGTCCCCGCAGAGCTATATGGTTATCTTTTACCATGACCGCATCGGTGAGGCTGTACCTGTGCGGGTCGCCTCCGCCTGCGATGATGGCTTTCTTCTCGAATTTACGGAATCCCGGCGTGGTCTTTCTCGTGCCCGCGATTATTACCTTTCCCGCCTTTTTCATGCACTGCGCTGTCAGTGTCGCTATGCCGCTCATGCGCCCGAGGAAGTTGAGAGCCAGCCTCTCTGCCATGAGTATGCCTCCTGCGCTGCCCTCTGCATCAAGAACGATATCGCCGCTGTGGATTTCCTGACCGTCTTCACGCAGCGCCCGCGCTTCAACTGAGAAATACCTGAATACCTGCAGGGCTTCAGCCATGCCGGACAGCACACCGTCCTCTTTCGCCACTATGGCTGCCCTGGCATTTATATCCCTGACTATCTCATAAGGCAAGCTCCCCATATCCTCTTCGATGAATCGCTCAAGTTCTTTTGTCAGCATGTTCTGCGTTCCAGTAGTTCCTTATGAAAGACATGTATATAACTCTGTAACCTCAAAGATATGAGCCATGAAGGTTGGTGTTGTGGGTTGCGGCGCTATAGGAAGCGAGATATGCAGGGCGATAGACAGAGGCATAGAGGGTGTTGAGCTTGTGGCTCTGTATGACAGGAACCTTGAGCTTGCCCGGTCACTTTCGAGTTCGCTTGGGTGCATGCCGCCCGTTGTGACCATCGATGACATGATACCTGCAGTTGAGCTGGTTGTGGAGAGCGCCTCGCAGGGTGCGGTGAGGGACATCGTTCCGCAGGTGCTTGCAAGGGGGAAGAGCGTCCTGGTCATGAGCGGCGGCGCGCTGACAGACGAAAAATTGCGAGAAAAACTCGTGCGCATTGCAAGGGAAAACGGGTGCAAACTCTACATGCCATCGGGAGCCATCGCAGGGCTTGACGGATTGAAGGCTGCCTCAGTATCGCGCATCGACTCGGTCACGCTCATTACAAGCAAGCCTCCCGCTGCACTCGCAGGGGCGCCGTACCTGGAGGAGAGGGGAATTGATGTGGAATCCATCAGAGAGCCAAAAACACTTTACGAAGGCGATGCTGCCTCAGCCGTGCGTGCATTCCCTGCAAATGTGAATGTTGCGGCTGCGCTCAGCCTTGCAGGCATCGGCACAGCCAATACAAAAGTCAGGGTAGTCGCAGACCCAACACTGCGCAGGAACGTGCATGAGATACAGGTCAATGGGGAATTCGGCACGCTCTATGTGAAAGTGGAGAACGTTCCCTCGCCGTCCAACCCAAAGACCAGCTACCTTGCAGCGCTGTCAGCCATCGCGACGCTGAAGAGAATCGCACAGCCGCTGCAGATAGGGACATGATATGCCATACGAGAACATCGCAGCCGTGCTCGCGCTGCTGAGAAAGAGGCTCCTGTATCTCGGGATTGCGTTCGGTCTGGGTGTCATTATATCCTTTCCATTTATGCCTGAGCTAATAAGGAAAGTCAAGACAGACCTGCTCCCCGAAGGCGCGTCGCTGATATACCTGCAGCCAGTGGAAGTTTTGATGCTTGAGTTCAAGCTTTCCGCCATCTTCGGCATTCTCTGCGCCCTGCCGCTGGCAGCGTATTACGTATACCGCATGTACAGGCGTGTGCGGCGCGGGAAAACTTCGCTCACTGGTATTTTTACCCGGCTGCTTGCTATCGTAATCGTGATCGAACTTTTTCTTGCAGGTGCAGCCTACTCGTATTTTGTCATGATGCCCTTCTTTCTCAATTTCCTGTACCAGGACGCGCTGAGTGCAGGCGCGATCGCGTACTATTCTGTACATGAGTTCATCTATTTCATAATCATGACAACGATTATTTTCGGGCTGTCATTCGAGCTGCCGGTGCTGCTCGTCGTGCTTGCAAGGTCAGGGATTGCAAACGTCGGCGTACTGTCAAAGTACAGGAGGCACGCATACGTGATACTGCTGCTCGTGGCTGCATGGGTGACGCCGGGTCCTGACATATTCAGCCAGATGATGCTGGCTGTTCCATTCATTGTCCTGTTCGAGGCTGGCATTATAGCCGCGCGGGTGGCTTCGATGGTCAGGTAAGCGCGCAGGTCGATGAAAAGACCTATATATATCGTACCGCCAATAACATAATAAGTGGAGGTAAACAAATGGCAAGGAAAACCAGGGCAAAGCCGGCAAAGTCGGCTGCATCTTCATGGTGGGCGGAACGGAGCAAGATCCTCGCGAAAGAGTCGAAGCCAAAAGCGAAAAAAACCGTGGCAAAAAGAGGGACTAAAAAGGTAGCGAAAGCAGAGAAGGGAGATATATACTTCTGCGACACCTGCGGATGCGAGATGGTGTGCGTCTCGGATAGCGCAGGAAATGTTGTGTGCTGCGAAGAGCCGATGAGCCTGATCTGCTGAAACAACATTTCAAATTTTTATTTTTTGATTCTTTTTAAAACCTTACTTGATCTTCCAGCGACCAGGATACCTTACGCCCGATAACTCTTTGCACTCCACGCCCTTTTTCTGTATCAGCACTTTAAAGGTC
>DUGO01000143.1:9628-11252 GCA_013331375.1 Candidatus Methanoperedentaceae archaeon
GCAGAGTTCCAGCCCACTTTTTCGACCCCAGTGTTCGAGCGCAGAGAAATTCACATGCGAGGTAATGTCCTGCTCTCCTATATGCTGGTAGGGGTTATCGTTTGCAGTATGCTGGTAATAGCACATGAGCGTACCCGAACTCCTGTATTCCTGGTAAAGTTCGGAGGAAGGGTAGCCGTAATCTATTGTGATGACGAATCCCTTTTTGAGGGAAGCTCCTACTTCTTTTATCCATTCTACCGCATCGAGATTTATCTCTGTCCTGTAATCCTGAGGTAAGACAACTCCAAGCTCGGAGAGATAATTTTTAAGCTCATCAGAAGCAGGTTTGAGTACCTCAACAAAATCATCTTTATAGTCCACAAACGCTTCCATGAGTTCATTTTCCATTACCACCTGATGCACGGGAAAAGCATCCACAAGCTCATTTGAGAATATGCATCCTGTCATGCCAGTAAGCTCATGAACGGAATCGTACCATTGAACCTCCTCCCCCAATCTCTTTCTCTGCTCCTCTCGCATGGCAGGGCTTTTTTCGATGATGCAGTAATCAAGGTCGTGGTATAACTCCTGATTTTTTTTAAGATAACCAAGAACATCGCAGGATAGAATGCCTGTGCCTGCTCCCATCTCAACAATAGTGAATTCTTTTTCTCCAAGGATATGCCACATCTCCTCAATCTGCCTGCCCAGCATTTCCCCGAAAATTGGGGTGAGATTGGGGCTTGTGTAGTAATCGCCGCGCTTCCCAATTTTTTCCTTAGAAGATATGTAATACCCAAGCTTTGGGTAATACAGCGCCATTTCCATGAAGTCGCGGAAGGGAATAGCGCCTGAGCGCTGGATTTTTTGGATTATGATTTCGGATAAAGATACGGAGTAAGGATTTGAATGCATATTGATATGAGTATTCATCAGCGCCAGCCTTTTTCCATGAATTGAGGCATTGTTCATACCTGCTTTAACAAAGCTTCCATTTTTATTCGGAATTCTGCCATCTTTTCGCTGTTCAATTTCTCTATGAAATCAAGAATTTTAGAATTGAAGACCTCTGCAGCTTGGATTAATTCTTCAACTTCTTCTTTCATTATCTTAAAATCGACATAGTATTGCTTATCGATTCTCTCTTTTTTGGCATAGGATATGAGTGAGTTATCGATGTTGAACAATTCCTTTAGCAGGATTATTGCAGCGGAATGGTTCTCGCATTTTATACCAACCCTGAAAAATAGGGAGAGAAGCATGTAATACATGCTGTAATATGTCAGGGAAACCGATTCTTCCAATCTATCATTTTTTAAAAGGAGTTTTGCAGATGCAAGATGGCTGTCTGATTTTTTCAGGTAAGAGGACATAATCTCTTCGCTGGGCTGGACAAGCTGGAGTTTTCCTTCCTCCTCCAATCTATTAAAGAAATCCGATTTTTTCATAAAATAGCTCGGCTCCCTTGATTATTACATGATTTTTTTCGATTTCTTTTATGAGCGGACTTTCCCTGTCGTATTCCCCAATTTTCACGCTCAATCTTGAATTAAGAAGCTCAAGTTCTTTTTTGATGTTCCTGTCCTTTGTTTCGATAAACACATCAATGTCGCTGTTCTTGTTCGCCGTGCCCTTTGCATAG
>DUGO01000082.1 GCA_013331375.1 Candidatus Methanoperedentaceae archaeon
GCTTGAGAAAAGCTGGACAAAGGACTTGAGACCGCTTCTTGGCGTTGTTGTTCCATATGATGTTGCTGCAAAAAGAGTGGCAGATGGACTGAGAATCATTCACGAAACGTAAATTATTTTAATCTTGATAGATATAAAGAGCCAAAATGCCTGACATCGAGATAAAGCGCGGCTATGAAGTGCTCCCCGACAACAACGTCAGGTTCGGGATACGAGTAACCAACAACAGCGATGCCGCCATCTGGATGACGAGGTCATAATAGATTATACTGAATCTCTTTTTTAGCTTTCTGGCGGCGGATACGAAGACTTGCTGCCGCCTCTGGTAAAATTTCGAAACCTGCAGTGCGTTTCATAACCATGCCTGAGATTCACCCTGTTGCATCAGGCATGCCAAAAGCCCACATCGCCCATGCCCGGCAGCGCAAATTTGCTTTACATCTTCTCAACTTTGCTTGTTAAAAAGATTTAAGCCAATAAAAGTCACTTGTGCGAAACATGGATGGCTATTACCTCTTCCTGATACTGTTATCCCTGTATCTTGCCGCAATGGTCGGCATCGGATTGTACTTGCGGAAAAACCAGAAATCTGCAGCAGACTTCTGGCTCGCGGGCAGAGAGGTCGGCGCGCTCAACATCGGGCTGTCGGCGGCTGCAGCATGGCTCTCTGCATTCGCCATCTATGTAGCCACGGGTCTCTTCATCCTGATTGGCGTGGGCTCTGTGTGGATATGGGTCGTGCCCAACATCCTCGCTCTTCTAATCATCGCACTGATAGTGAAGAAAATCAAGAGCCTGCCTGCGTTCACCCAGCCCGAGCTCGTGGAGATACGCTTCTCGCACATCATCCGCGCACCCATTGCCATCGCAATAACCGTCACGATGATATTGTTTTCCGTCGCGGACTTCAAGGGCTTCCAGTACGTGCTTGCCCAGTTCTACGGCATAGAGCCTTTGTATGCAGTGCTAATAATGGGTGGTGCAGTCGCTGCCTATATCACCCTCGGAGGCTTCAGGGCTGTCATCTGGACTGATGTGGTGCAGTACGTGTTCCTGGCAGCGCTTGCGGTCATTGTGGGGATTGCTGCGCTGTACGTGCCCACGCAATCGCCAGCAGGCGTGAGCATCCCCGATATCCTGGGAAATCCCTCCATGGGTAATGCCTGGTGGGACCCGTTCCTCCTGGGCGGCATCGTGGGCATCGTTATCATGCAGCTCGCACTGCTGCCGGGCTGGGTGGCTGAGCAGGACCCCTGGCAGAAGGTCTGGGCTGCAAGGGATACAAAGACTGCACAGCGAGGCATGGCGCTTGGTTCAGTATTCATCACAGTGGTCTATGCATTCTGCTTTGTAACAGCCATGGGGCTCATTGCGATATACGGCATGCCGCAGAGCCCTGCTGCCGCGGAACAGATGTACCTGAGGTTCATCATTGATGCGTTTCCCCCGGGATTTATCGCATTTTTCGCTATCGGATTTGCAGCCGCAGCCATGTCCTGCACTGACACGTTCGCCACATCGGGCGCCTCCTGCATCTCGCGCGACATATACCAGAGATATCTGAAGCCTGGCGCATCGCAGCGCGAGCTCAGGACCGTCAACAGGCTGCTGGTCGTGCTGATGCTCGTCATCGCGGGCGCCGTGTCGCTGTTCGTGGATACGATAATGGATGCGGTCATCATAGCGACCGTCATAGGGACTGCCTCGTATTTCTTCCCTATCGTGGGCGGGATGTTCTGGAAGCGAGCAACGAAAGAGGGCGCAATCGCAGCCCTTGTCATCGGTGGAGGCGCGCAGGTGCTGCTCGTGCTGTCAGAGCTCTTCATCATACGTATGAAGTTTGAGGAATACTTCGCAGATTACTTCTTCGGTCAGCTGCTGATAGAGCACGGGGTGCTGCTCGGGCTTTCGCTCAGCGCCGTATCATTCATTGGGATATCGCTGATGACGAGACCGTCCGAGGATATACATCTTGCTCCGTTCTTCCGTGATGCCGCAGAGAGGCTGTTCAAGCGCGNNGGTATCGAAAAAATCGATGAGGGTGATGCAGGATTCAGTTCTTTTAAAGCAAAAGTCGAGCGGAAAGCGCTCGGGGAAAGAGAACACCTGCAGCTCAACCTCGATCTGAGACCCGCAGTCTCAGATGGCGGCACGCTCGACTGGTCGGACTTCGTGTCCTCGCTCAAGAACAGGTACCGTACATGGTACACGCCTACGGGCATCGATACGGTGTACAGGCTTACCCGGGGTGACATGCTATCCTGTGTCGCTGTGGTGATGGGAGACACCAACCAGCTCTGGATCTCGGCAGAACCGGAGAAAGCGAACTCAGAGCAGCTGCTTAAGGAGATGTATGTCGGCTGCTCCGAGATAATGTCCCTCCTCAAAGAATTCGACATCAGTTCAAGTATCAGTTCGTAAACAAGGAAATAAGACCTGCCGGTCCGTTCTCTAACCGGCAGGCGATCTTATACCTTCACGAGCTTGACTTTTGTGTCATAGAACACAGCACTGCCGCCTGCCAGGTCTGAGAGGCACGTGTTCTTGAGATACGGGTCAATGAGCATCGCGGCGTTCGCATGCACTCCGGCACCCCTTCGTGCGTCTCCCTTGATGGTCTTCCCGTCTATGACAACGTCCCGTGAACCGTTCGCCCAGTTGCCGAATCCCAGGACAAAGGTGGCGACACCGGGCGAGATGGTCTGGGTGACCTTTACCTTTCCAGTCATGGGTTTCTTGCCTGCAGCCTGCAGATCCCATTCGCCCTCGACATTGGTGGGCGACACGACCTTGACCAGGTCACCGTTCTTCAGCCCAAGCCTCAGGGCATCCTGCTCATGAATGATGATCTGGTTCTCCGGCAGCATGGCAAGCATCCAGTAGTTGACATTTGTCCTTGACTTTGTCTGCATGATGTCCCGCTGCGTGATGAGCTGCAGGCTGTACTCTGCATCGAAACGCAGTTCATTGCCCATCGAATCTGTGATAGGCATCAGCACAGGCAGGCCTTTGAACGATTTGCCAGTTATCGCGTTCTTTGTCGAAGCGGTCTTTTCCTGGTATACATTTATGAGGTTCTGACCCGACTTCGAATAGGTATTCTTTATCCAGCCAGCCACATTGCCTTTCATGCCTTCCTCAAATGCCTGGAATGCTCCACCGTGGTTCAGCACATTAACCACCTTCTTCCAGTCCTTTCCAGCCAGTTTCTCCCACCTCACAACGTCAAAGACGCCCGCAGGCAGGTGTCTATGCGACCTGGTGAAGAGTTCAACATCTGCTTCGCTCGCATCCGGCACCTTTGCGCTTACTGCTATGTTCGCCACCTGGCGTATATACAGATCATCTGGATGTTTCAGGTCAATGCCTCTCTCGAACCCGTCTGCCCCAAAGCCGGGCAGGTTGGCTTTCTCAGCCAGTCCCAGGAGCATCGCCTCAAGACTGAGGGGCATCTCCTGTCCGAACACTCTAACAGTATCCACAAGCGGAGGCGCTACCGGGCTCCTGACGGGCTGCACCTTATAGATTATGTTCGGATGCGAGCCCGGGAACTCCCAGCGTTCAAGATATGTGACGTCAGGGAAGATGTAGTCAGCATAGAGCGAGGTGACCCCGACTGTTATGTCGTTCACAATGAACAGGGGCACCCTGTTGATATCCGAGAGGATCTCAGTATTGGTCTGCCCTGCAGGAAGCGAATAATTCGGCGCTCCCATATAGAGCAGAAGGATCTTGGCTGAATAGGGATACGCGTCTCCCGCACTCGGGATTATCTCCTGGTACACGTCGCTGCTCAGCGAGTACCAGGGTCTCTTTGCTGGGTAGCCGTTGAATATCGTGGTGTTCTCATACTTTATGTTTGCGCGTATGATATCCACGCCAAAGGTCGAGGGCGCGCCCGGATGCTTCGAGGTGTCATAGGCGCCGCTCGTGGTACTGAACGTGGATAGCTGCACAGAACCGCCGAGCCAGCTGTTGTTGCCCAGCATCAGGTTGAGCAGCATCCATGAGCCCACGTTGTAGAAGCCGTTGGTATGCTGGCTCACGCCCCTGTGGACATCCACCACTGCCTTTTTGCCGTGCGAAGTGAATTCGCGAGCGATTTCTGCGAGGTCGGATTCCTTTGCGCCGCAGTGCGCAGCCCATTCTTTCAGGCTCTTGGTTTGAGACTCTTCCTTCACGAGTTGCATCGCGCTCTTGACCTCAATGTCCCTGCCGTCCTTATCTTTCAACAGGGTCGACACGAACAGGTCGCCTTTCACAGGGTTCTTATCATCATAGGGATCTATTGCCACCGCCTTTCCGTCTACCATCACTATGAGCGGGTCCATATTCACTTCTTCTGTCTTATCACCGGCAGGCACCGTCTTTTTTATCTGAGGTAACCCGAGGTCTGAGCCGTACAGCCATTTGCCGGGCTTGCCGTCCCGTATGGCGACGAGCCACGACGCATTTGAGAATGTGGGTTCGCCGGCAGACTCAGCTGCTTTCTTATTAGCATTGCGCAGATAGTTCTCGTCGTATTTCCTGTTCTCAATGATCCACCTGAGCATTCCCCATGCAAATGCTGCATCAGTACCAGGTTTAGTCGGGATCCACTTCCACGCCTTCGATGCCTCCTTTGTGAACCTGGGATTCAAGGTTACGAACTTCAGCCTGCCGCTATCCAGACCCTCCATCACCTTCATTGCCCTGTTCGTGGGTCCATAGTTGCCCTCGAACAGGGAAGTCCCAACGAATAGTATGAACTCTGCATTGCCCTCATCTGCCTGGAAATAGAACTTATCCCCGCCTGCCCACTTGAATTTCTTATCCTTGGCATCATACAGGTATTGTTCGCTCATCGCCTTTCCCGTGAAGTAGAGCGAACCCTGGCATACCGTGGTATGACCGTGCGCATTGACAGAACCGCATGCCTTGACGAATCTGCGGATGAGATCACTTCTACCGCCCTTTAGCCTGCCCCACATGAACACGATCTGGTTATTCTTGGGACCGAGGTCGGGGTGGTCAGGGTCGATGAACTTGTCAAGACCTGCCCTGAACTTCTCCTTGAATGCTGAAACAAGCTCCAGCTTCTTGTTCGCATCCTTTTCCGCAACGATCTTATCAACCTCGGCAGCCATCTCTTTGGATACCGGGACATCCCGCAGCGCCATAACGTCCTTGAAGCCTTCCACGTAGCGGTTCTCTTCCCCGCTGACATGGCTGAACAGGTGACCGCCATTGACTATTTCACTGACCGCGGTCTCGAAATCCATGGATATCCACCTGTTCTCGCCCCTTTTTCCCGCCCGTTTCAGGACCTTTGTTATCCTGTACGGATCATAATAGGTCTGGATGCCTGCCTGACCTTTTGGGCACAGCCCGGCATCGATGACGGCTGCCTTTTCAAGTGGTGTTGAGAATCCCAGGTGCGGGAACATGTTCCACGGTGAATACGGGTTACCATCGATCTTTGCGATATGGCTGTCAAGGAACTTCACTTTGATCGGACAGCCGGTATTGCACTGCTGGCAGCTTGTGTACAGGATATTGTCGGGGCGGGAGAGTTCATATGCCACACGCTGGGGCTCTGCACTTGCCCGGGTCATGAAATCACTGTGATTCTTGAGCAGATCGGCTCCGAGCATAGCCCCGCCCGCCAGCAATGCTGATTTAACGAAATCTCTTCTGGATAGCATTCAAGCCACCTCCTTTATGAGTGACATAACAGGTTTTTTATCAACGATCCTCCGCGTCCCCGCGATCACGAGCACCACCGAGAGAGAGAAACAGAAGAGGAATATGAGCCATTCCATCGTGCTTGGGAAATAGCTGAACATCAACCTCTCATGCACGAACGCGGTCTCAAGCCCTTTGAGCTCAGGGACGGCGAGCCCGGGCAGCAGGATGTTCATCTTAGTGCTCGGGAAAGAGATCAGCAGGAAAAACGATGCAAGCGCCAATGGCAGCGATTTTTTCCCGTCGAACGCCAGCAGGACCGCAGGTATCAAAACGCTTCCAAATACGAAGAATGTCCAGAACACCCACCCATAGGGACCGAACAATACGAGGTTGATGCTGGCTATGTCTGAAGGGATTTTCGCATAATACAGCGAGACGATGTCTGAGAACTCCAGGAGCGCATAGAACAGGACAAGATACAACAGGGGTAAACGCAGATTCCTCATATTCTCCATGTGTTCCTCGCTGTCCGAGTACAGGACATAGGCGATGAATGCCACAAATGCGATGCCTGTGAGCAGGGATGACGTCAGGAACATTATCGTCAGGATACCTGCATTCCAGTAGGGTTTGGCTCCCACAACGCTGTATATCGCACCATCTGCGAATTCAAGCACAAGGGCAAGCAGAATACCGATCGCGGCAAGTGCTTTAACCTTTCTGCCGTCCCCTTTAGGTATCATCCAGGACATGGCGATGATCACCAGCATATAGAGGGGGAATATAATGAACGTCCATGCCATGGCTGAACTCAGGTTTATGTTCACCAGGGACGTTAATGCCCTCAACGGATGTCCAAGATCTGATATTATTATGATCAGAGCCGCTATTGAAGTCGAGAGTGCGGCTATGATCCCGATGAGCCTGAGCTTTTCAAGGCGTTTGATATCGAAAACATAGGCAAGGGCAGCCATCAGGAACGCTCCCGCAGAAATACCCGACAGGAACGTGTATCCTGCCACTTCCAGTCCCCACGGTATGTAACTGCCATAGTTCACTTCACTTCTGCCGACAAAGACCCTTGTCAGCATACCATAGGCTCCGATCAAGAGTGTTATCAGCGCCAGCCAGAAAACCGGTTTGTCAAGTTTCATATTGGCTCCTCCTATAACAGGTAATAGACTCTGGGGTTCGTTCCGACCTCTTCCTTTAACCGTATCGCACGCGGGCTCGCTGCAAGCTTGCTCGCGATGGCGTCCGGGTCGTTACCATCACCAAAGTAGTTTACCCTGGCTATGCAGGTAGTGACNNTAATGGCACTTTCTTGCATTGCCAATCGGGGATTGCCCGTCTTTTCGTTCCCACTTTTCCTCGTACTCGAAATTAGGGAGTTTCTCGTAGCTCTGGATCGACGGGGTATTTTTGGTATAATACTCACCGAAGTCCGAGGTCCGCGCATTATAGGGGCATGCGACAAGGCAGTACCTGCACCCTATG
>DUGO01000246.1 GCA_013331375.1 Candidatus Methanoperedentaceae archaeon
ATTTCCGCATACAATATTCTGACATTTTCTTACAGATGGTATTCTCCTTGTTAGAAAATCGGAAAGTCTTGTCTGGAAAACCGAGAGAATACGGATTTTTGGAAGTATCTTTTTCTCTCTGGGTTTTCTGCCAAAGAACTCTTTTCACCGCTTTTGCCTTTTTCAGGCTTTCTCCCAGCGTCTTAAGACCTTTTAATAGCCCCCACCACTCGAAATAATCCTGCGAATCCCCAAGCTCTCCCTTATCAAACTTTTTCTGGAATTCGGACGATGTCATGTGATACTTTTCTTCAAACTGTTTTACTTCACTTCTCACCAGATTGATTTTTGATTCCAGCAGAATAATTTCCCTGTGGATTGAGTCCTTAATTACTGGCGCGACATCTTCAGATATGGCAACATCCATGCTTCATTTTATGCGGGTATCCATTATTAAACTTTGTGAACTATACCTGACTGCTATTCAGTTTTCCTGATTCCTTCCTGAGAAACCTATTTTACTCCCCTCCCCCCATTCCATGCCAGATGACCATCCTCGACACCGCACGCAAGCTCCTCGGCGAAGGTCCCATATGCGACCACTGCATGGGGCGCCAGTTCGCAAAGCTCTCCACTGGTCTTGGCAACCACGAGAGGGGCGCAGCCATCAAGCTCGCGCTTGCCATGCAGGGCGACCTTGAGAGAAAGGAGGGCGACGGCACTCTACTGGCGCAGCTTGCGCCCTGCAGCGCATACGCGAGAAAGAGCCTGGGCATGGAAGGGCAGGACGAGCCCTGCTGGGTGTGCGGCAATATCTTCACGAAACTTGATTCATGGGCTGCAAGGGTGGCGGATGCGCTGTCTGAATACGAGTTCAATACCTTCCTCATCGGCACGAAGCTCACCGGGCTGCTCGCCGAGAACGAGGAGATAGTCTGGGCAGGGAGCGGCACGCTCTACGCAGAACCCATCAAGACAGAGCTCAACCGCGAGGTTGGCAAGCGCGTGGAAAAGCTCACGGGCAAGCGGGCAAACCTCACGCGCCCGGAAGTTGTCGCGCTGTTGAATCTTGAGGAAGAGAGGATAGACCTTGAGGTCAACTCCATATTCATAAAGGGCAGGTACAGGAAGCTTGTGCGCGGCATACCCCAGACGCGCTGGCCATGCAGGGAGTGCGGGGGCGCTGGATGCCCTCACTGCGGGTATAAGGGAAAGATGTACGAGGAGTCTGTTGACGAGCTGATAAAGCCTGCAGTCGTCCGGGCTGCTGGGGCGGAGGATACCGCATTCCACGGCGCGGGCAGGGAGGACATCGATGCGCGCATGCTCGGCGACGGGCGCCCGTTCATTGTTGAGGCGCTGCGCCCTCGAAGGCGAAGAATAGACCTCAGCGAGCTTGCGCGCAGCATAAATGAGCATGCAGCAGGGAAGATTGAAGTGACGGGGCTCGGTTTTGCGACAGCAGGTGCGGTCGAGCGCCTGAAGGAGACACGGGTGGATAAGGTTTATAGGATGACAGTGGCATTCAATACACCGGTCACAGAAGAAAAGCTTAAGTCATCACTTGGCATATTGGGCGGAGCTACTGTAAAGCAGAGGACTCCCACCCGCGTACTGCACCGCCGCGCAGACCTTGAACGGATAAGGCAGGTGCGGCTTGCAGAACTTGAATCTATGGATGCGGCAGGCAATTCTGCCGTCATAACTGTACGATGCGAGGGCGGGCTGTATGTAAAAGAGCTGGTATCAGGGGACAGCGGCAGGACAATGCCGAGCCTTACCGGGCTTCTCGGGATACCTGCTGAAGTGAAAGAGCTTGATGTCATCAAGGTAGATAGTCTGGAGGAATAATAATGCCAAAATCACACGGCACACGCAGGAAAACGCGCAATAAGCTTACAAAGACCGTACGCGAGCGAGGTCTTTCGCCGGTAAGCAGGGCAATTCAGGATTTTGAGAACGGGCAGAACGTCAACATAGACATAAACCCCGGCGTGCAGAACGGGATGCCGCATCCCAAGTTCCAGGGGAGGACCGGCAGGGTGATAGGTCAGCGGGGTCGCGCCTACATAGTTGAGGTCAGGGACGGCAACATGATGAAGGAAGTGCTTGTGCTGCCAGAGCACCTCACGCCCCAAAAGGATTGAAATCATGATAGTGAAGCAGGTGGTGGGCGAGGAGAACCTCACGCTGGCTGAGGTGAAAGGAATCCTTGACAATACCAGGGCAGAGAGGGCAGGAGAGACAAAAGAGCTCGGGTATGAGCTTCGAAAGGCGATCGCGCACTCCGAAGCATTCGCGAAACTCGACCCGAAAAAGTCAAGAGAGCTGGTCAATGAGCTATTGAAGCTCGAGAAGATGAAGCCTGAAATCGCAATCAGGATAGCCGACATCCTGCCCCAGTCGAACGATGAGATTCGCGCCCTCTATGCCAAGGAGCGCTTCACGCTATCTGAAGACGACCTGAAGAAGATACTGGAACTCGCAATCGCAGCCCGAGCCTGACCGGGATGTTCCTGCAGAAAGGGGTCACACAAAAGCAGTACATACTCGGAAGAAGAGACGCCAGCGTAAAAGAGGGCACTCTCAACATAGGGAGGTACCTGGCGCTTGATAAATCCACAGGTTCTGACGTCTACATAGACGCGCTGCGTCCCCATGCGATGCTGATATGCGGGAAGAGGGGATACGGCAAGTCGTACACGATGGGCGTCTTAATCGAAGAGCTCGCATCCCTGAAAAGCGAGATAAGGAACAATCTTGCCTTCATCGTGATTGACACGATGGGCATCTTCTGGACCATGCGCCGCCCGAACACGAGACAGGCAGCAGCCCTCTCAGGATGGGGCATCTCGCCCGAAGGCTTTGATGTCGAGGTATTCGTACCCGCTGGCAAAGTCTCCCAGTACGCCGGGCTCGGCGTCAGGTCTATCTCAATATCTGTGTCAGACCTCACGGGCAGCGACTGGTGCACGCTTTTCAACATCTCGCAGCTTGAGCCTCTCGGAGTCCTGCTTACCAGGGTTATTGAGCGCCTGCGGGACTCGCATACCTCGTTCTCGCTTTCCCGGATAAAAGAGGAAATCCTTGCAGAGCGGGAATCGGACGCGCTGTCGAGGAACGCGGCAGCCAACTACCTGCGCGTTGCGGAATCATGGGGAATATTCGACAGGCAGGGGTTGCCTATCAGCGACCTTGTGAGAAATGGCGTGACAAGCATCGTAGACCTGAGCTCGCTCCCTGACCAGAACATCAGGGGCGTGGTCGTGAGCATACTGGGCAAAAACATATACGACGAGCGCATACGGGCGCGCAGGGCGTACGAGATGCACGAGATGGGCGGGCAGGCACAGGGAGGCATTCCCATGACATGGATGTTCATCGACGAGGCGCATATGTTCCTGCCTTCCGGGCGCGCAACGCCTGCGAGCAGCGTACTGATAAATGAGTGGCTAAGGCAGGGCAGGCAGCCGGGACTGTCGCTTGTCCTTGCAACGCAGAGACCGTCAGCCCTCAATTCCGAGGTGGTATCCCAGAGCGATATCATCCTGTGCCACAGGCTGACCGCACAGGACGACATAGCAGCCCTTGAATCCACCCGCCCGACCTACATGCGCGATAGCATAGGCGAGTCGATACGGAACATGGGCGATGAGAAAGGCGTGGCGTTTATTGTGGACGACACCTCGGAGAGCACGCACGTCGTCAGGGTGCGCCCCAGGAAGAGCTGGCACGGCGGGGATGAGCCCAGCGCCATGTCGAAGTCAGCGTCCCAATGATCTCCTGTGCTTTTCGCTGCGTCAGGGGACAGTCATAAATATAAAGTAGTAATTCAAATAAAGCAGCAAATCACGCGAGGAGTTTGCAGATGAGTGATACGAGGATGGATTCGAACAGTACAAGGGAGTCCCTCAAGAGGTATGAAAGCGGGGACATAAACGAGCGGCTTTTGAAACTTGAGAAAAAGGTTGCCGAGCTTGGAGGCATGTATGATGGCATAATGAAAGAGCTCCTTGACCAGAAGTCGATAATCAGGACGCTCACGCCTCCCAAGCCAAGACCTGAGCTGCCCAAGACCCAGGTAAGCGTGAAAGAAATCAAGAAAGAGGAAAAGGCAAAAGACGCAAAGAAGGGAACTCTCATTATTGCTACGGAGGAGCCGCCAAAGCCTAAAAAAGCCGAGGGGACAAAGCCGGTCAAGGATGCCAGGGAAGAGAGGAAAGGCGTCTCGGTGGTTGAGAAAAAAGAAGAAGGAGTTGAAATAATAGTAGCCAAGAGGTAGAGTTCTCAGGTGCATATCAAAGAGATAGAGCTTGTAAACTTCAAGTCATTCGGTAAGAGGGTAAAGATACCTTTTTACGATGACTTCACCACGATTTCCGGTCCGAACGGAAGCGGAAAATCGAATATAGTAGATGCACTACTGTTTGCCCTCGGGCTGTCCAACTCCCGGATAATGCGGGCTGAGAGGCTCACAGACCTTATTTTCAACGGGGACGGGGATAAAAAACCGGACTATGCGCAGGTAACCGTCCGCTTCGATAACACTGACCATGAGATGGCTGTTCCCGAGAACGAGGTCACGGTGACGCGCAAGGTCAAGCAGACCGAATCGGGCTATTACAGCTACTATTACTTCAATGAAAAACCGGTAAGCCTGGCAGAGATGCATGCCCAGCTCGCTAAAGCCAAGATCACGCCAGAAGGCTACAATGTGGTAATGCAGGGGGACGTGACCCGCATAATAGAGATGACGCCTGGTGAGAGGCGCAAGATCATAGACGAGATTGCTGGTGTTGCGGAGTTCGAAGAGAAGACCGACAGGGCGATGAATGAGCTTGAGGTCGTGAGAGAGCGCGTGGAGCGCGCGGATGTCATAATCGCAGAGGTGGATGCCCAGCTAAGGAAGCTGCGGAGCGAGCGGGACCATGCCATAAAATACCAGACACTGCGTGACGAGAAAAAGAAGTTCGAGGGGTATGTCATCCTTGCCAGGCAGAGGGATGCGGTCACAGAGCTCGCCAATATAGGCAGGGAGATTGATGATAAGAAAAGCCTCACCGAAAGCCAGAGGGCAGCTCTTCTCGAAAAAGAGGCGGATAAGAGCAACACAGAGGCGGAGCTCGCATCAGTCAATGACCTGATAAAGCGCAAAGGTGAGGAGGAGCAGATACAGGTCAGGAAGGACATCGAGAGCATCCGGGGTGAGGCGTCACGATGCACGGGCTCGATAGGGGTACTTGAGCGCGAGATAGCGGATATAGAGGCGCAGAGGCGCAAGAGCTTCGTTGAGATTGAGGGGCTGCAGGGAAAGATGGCGTCATTTGACTCAAGGGTGGGCGAAGAGACCCTCAGGAAAGAGAGCCTGCAGAAAGAGATGGAGTCAAGGAACGCAGAGCTCAGGATAATGCTCGCAAAAATAGCTGACGTGGATGCGCGGTTCGCAGAGACAAGGAACCGGCTCGATACTCGCAGGGACGAGCTTGAGAAGGCAAAGAGCGAGAAAGCCGAGCTCATGAGGGAGAGCGACAGGCTGCTCGATGCTGCGAGGCGCAAGACCTCAGAGGCTGTGGATATCGAGTATGAGATAGAGGATGCCCGCTCACGAATAGATTCCGCGTCTGTTGACAGGAAGATGGCAGAGGATGAAATCGCAGCGCTTGAGGGAACGATAGCAGCAGCGCAAAAGGACATTGACGACCTGGAGAGCGGAAAAGTGCGCCTCAAAGCCGAGCAGTCCGAGATCGAGGCTGCACTGCATGCGCTCCAGCAGGAGTACGCCAGGGCGGATGCGCGCGTGCGGGCTGCGAAAGAGATGAGCTACAGCGGTGCTGTGGAAGCGGTACTGCAGGCGAAAAAGACCCGGGAGCTTGCGGGCATCTACGGGACCATCGCAGAGCTTGGAAAGGTGTCGGAGCGATATGCGGTCGCCCTTGAAGTCGCAGCAGGCGGGCGCATGCAATCGATAGTTGTTGACACTGATGAGGACGCTTCCCGGGCGATTGAATATTTGAAAGAAATGAAAGGCGGGAGAGCCACGTTCCTGCCTCTTAACAGGATGGAACGGAAAGAGAAGCTCCCCGGTGCGCCGAAGGCTGCTGGAGTCATCGATTACGCCATAAACCTGATCACATACGATGAGAAGTTCGACCCAGCATTCTGGTACGTGTTCAGGGACACTCTTGTGGTTGACAGGCTTGAGAACGCAAGAAGATTCCTCGGTCGCGCCAGGATAGTTACCTTTGACGGAGAGTTGCTTGAGCGCAGCGGTGCAATGACAGGCGGGAACCTGAAGTCGAAGGTATCGTTTGCGGCATCTGAAAAAGAGACTCTCCTCAAGCTCTCCGAGAAGCTGACAGAGTACGACTCGAAGCGAAGCTCAATATTGAAAAAACTCGATACTGTGGAAGGTCATATCGCAGCCATGCGGCGCGAGAACTCAGAGAGCGAGGGGCAGATAGTGAAGGCGCGTGCCAGGCTGGAAGAGATAGCAAGCCGCGGCGAGCGCCTGTCCGAAGTCATAAAATCGAAGCAGGATGCACTTGCAGAAAGCGAAAAAGCGCGAGCAGCAATAAAGGCAGAGATGTCAGCTGTCGAAGAGCGGATGGCTGCATCTGAAGCCGTGATTAAGGAAAAGCAGTCCGCTATCGATGCGCTCACTGCGCAGCTTGAGGGCTCCGAAGTCCCGGCGCTTAATGCGGCTGCTGATAAGATAAAGGGCGAGATCGAGCGGCTTGAAGGCAGGGTGAGGGATGTCGAGGCTTTTCTGAACGCGATACAGCTCGATAAACAGTACACGGATGCGCGGATAAAAGAGATGCGGGACAGGCTGGCAGAGCTTGACTCAAGAAAAGAGGAGAACAGGAAACGCATAGACGAGTCCAGGGCAGAGGCGGCGGCACTCGAAGCAAAGCTTGGGGAACGGATGCAGAGGGAAAAGCAGCTTGACGGGGAGCTGGCATCGCTGCGGGCTGACCGCGACAGGATATCACGCCTCTGCGACGAGAAAAAAGACGCAGTGGAAAAGGCACGCGCCGGGCTTGCGAACGCGGAGAGGCTCCTGCTTGCGCTGTCTGCGACAAAGGACGCGCTTGTGTCACAGGTAGCGAGCCTGACAGCCGAGGTCGAGAAATACGGCATCGCGCCTGAGGATGAGCTCCCGCCGACAGAGACCATACGCACGCGCATCGAGTCCATCCAGGCAGCCATGGAAAAGCTCGAACCTGTGAACATGCGCGCCATAGACGAGTACAATGAGGTTGAGAACAGGCTAAATGACATGAAGTCCAAGAGGGACACCCTCTTCAGGGAACGACAGGGGATACTCGACAGGATAGCCCATTATGAGCAGCAGAAAAAGGATACCTTCATGGAGTCGTTCACCGGGATAAACCACCAGTTCAAGAGCGTATTCGCAGAGCTCTCGGACGGGAGCGGTGAGCTTGAACTTACGAACACGGATGACCCGTTCGCAGGGGGTATGACCATAAAGGCCAAACCGTCGGAGAAGACCCTGCAGCGCCTCGAGGCTATGTCTGGTGGCGAAAAGAGCCTGACCGCGCTATCGCTCCTGTTCGCCATCCAGCAGTACAGACCNNAGACATGTTCCTTGACGGCGTCAATGTAGAGCGCGTTGCAGGCAAGCTAAAGCGTTCAGCAGGCAATGCCCAGTTCATTGTTGTATCGCTCCGCAAGCCAATGATAGAGGCAGCAGAACGCACCATAGGCGTTGCGATGCAGGAA
>DUGO01000037.1 GCA_013331375.1 Candidatus Methanoperedentaceae archaeon
AGTTAGTGTTGATAGTATATAAAGGTAACGTGGTTAAAAAATTGATAGTTTCTTATAGAATGCTGTGATAAAAGACTATCCCCGGAATATCTCGGGCACCACCCTTCTCGCAACTTCACGATAAGCAGCCACAAGGTCTCCCTTATCGAACCTGAACACGTCCTTATCGAGTGACTTGCGGGTCGCCTTATCCCAGAACCGGCACGTATCGCAGGATATCTCGTCCGCAAGCAGTATCTCACCGCCCGACCTGCCGAACTCGAGCTTGAAATCCGGCAGCAGCAGCCCATGTTCACCGAGATGCCCGACCAGGATGTCATTCACTTTGAGGGCTGTTTCCCGTATCTTATCCATCTCTGCCCTTGACGCCAGCCCCAGCGCAAGCGCAATATCTTCGTTTATCATCGGGTCGCCGTATTCATCGCTCTTGTAATCCATGATAACTATGGGCGGGCGGAGCGGCTGTCCCTCTTTGAACGGATACTTCTTCGCGATGGAGCCTGCTGCGATGTTCCTGACAATGAGCTCAATCTTTATTATGTCAACTGCGCGCACTATCATCTCGTTGCCTGATGCCATGCCTATAAAGTGCGTCTTCACGCCATTTTTCTCAAGCAGCCTGAATAGCTCTGCCGATATCTGCGCGTTGTAGAATCCCTTCTTCTCCACAGAGCTTTTCTTTTTACCGTCGAATGCAGTGAGACTGTCTCTGAATTCGACTAATAACTCACGTGGGTCATCGGTGCGATACACGCTTTTTGCCTTTCCTGAGTACAGCAGGTCCTTCTTCATGTTCTCACCGCTTTCAGGACGTGCCTCATTATTAAGCTTGCCACATCCGTGCCGCATGACTCGAAAATCCCCTTGCCTGAAGGCGTGCCGTTCACCTCGATGACGTATGTCCCCTGCCCGATATGCCCGTCCTCCATCAAATCCACTCCTGCAAAGTCCGCTTCCACGCATTCTGCAGCCTCGATGCTCATCTCCTCCTGCTCCCCGGTCAGCTGGCACGGCTCAGAGCGCCCGCCGCGGCTCAGGTTATTTATCCACGAACCCTGGGGCGCTATCCTGTACATTGCGCCCGCCACCTCGCCGTTCACAACGAACGCGCGAATGTCCCTGCCCTGGTTGTGTATGAACTCCTGGATGTACAGCATGCCCTTTTCAGACAGCATACTCTCAACCATGCTCACTCCCTCACTATCGTCGCAGACGCTCACGATGCCGATGCCCTTGTACCCGAACAGCGGCTTTACGACCGCTCTCCCGAACATTGACAGTGCCTTTTTTGCCTCCTCAAGGCTGTGGGTGGCTATGGTTCTCGGGACAGGCAAGCCGTGTTTCCGGAAAAGGACTGAGGACACGTACTTGTTCGCCGCTTTCTGTATCGCATCGGGTGAGTTGAATACAGGCGCGTGCTCTGCAAGCTGGTTCAGCACATCAAACCTGAATGCTACCTCGTCCAGCCCGCCTGCGCCCACGTCCCTTACCACGATGGCATCAAGTGCGGTTAAGTCAACCGAATCGCTGATGAGCTGCGCGCTGCCTGTGATGCTGGATGTCACATCCCTGAGGCTGAATACCACAGGCTTTGAGCCAAACGTTTTCGCGGCTGCCGCAAGCGCGCTGCACGTCCAGTCGCTCCTGTCAGTTCCCACTATGCCGATGTTCATATGCGTAAAGCCTTTTTCCCGAGCCTGCTCATGATACAGCGCGGGATGCATATTACTTTTTCCACTGCGTCTATCACAGCCCCATCGCCTGTCGCCACAATGCGCCCGTACGACTTGAGGTCATGGTCAACCCGCCTCGAAACCACAGCATCCCCTGTTATCCCGCTGCTGAGAAGATGCTGGCGCGACTTTTTTGCAAGCTCCCCGCTTTTGCTTATCTGGGAATCGAATAGCATGAGCACTCTCGCCGCGCCCATGTCGCGTATCTCCGTACATATCTCTGAAAGTGCCTGCCCGGTAACGCTCCCCTGCCTGTAGTTGTGGAACACCCCGCGCGTGTCCCTGACAAGCCCGTCGTCGCACATATAGAGGGGTTCATCCTGGAGCATGCACTCAACAGATATCAGCACATTGAAGCCGTCGATTAGGATGTCGCTCCCTGCAGCCTGTTTGCAGCCCAGGAGCTTTGCCCTCCTTTCACTGGAAACGATCTCCGAATAAACAACTCTGGTCAGGATATGGCGCCCGGCTGCATCCATCCTGTAATGGTCGCACACGAATTTTATTGCTCCCTTCCTGGGATAGCCCCGGTTCAGCAGGTAGCGGATATCAGAAGCCGCATCCCTCATCAAGCCACCCTGAACCGGAGGAGTGCGGCGACACCGCCGAGCGCCTCAAGCTTTTTCCCTGGCTCGAACCCAGTGCTGAACACCACTATGTGACCTCTTGCCCTCTCCACTGCCCTTACGAGAGCAGCCGCATCACCGCGCTCATCCCTGAGCATCTCGTCTGCTATCAGCAGGGTCTCGACAGCCCCGAGCTCCTGCGCGCCCTTCACCTCCCGAATGCCATACGCTGCTTTCCCGTCTTTCGATATCTCAATTAGCAGCTCTTCCATGAGCCTGCTCTCCCGCGCTATCCGTGTATCCTGGGCTATCCTGTCAACCGCGCCCCGCCGCAGTGCTTCCTGGAATCCCGATACGCCTATGGATGCCGTATCCTCAAGCGTGCTCTTTCCCGCAATCTCGGGCTCTCGCGCCCTGATGAAATCCAGGAAATCCTCTTTCGTGAAACCGGGTCCAGCTATCACCACAGCCTCGACGTTCTGGGCTGCGTGCCGCAGTGCAGCCGCGAGCTCGCCGAAGAACTCCTGCCGCGCGTTGCCCTCGCCTTTGCAGTACGAGCGCTCGACATGCGCGTATTCCTCGACGCCGTACTGCCTGACCACGCCTATGACACCCTCCCCCTCTTCGATTGTCACTATTATCACCCGAGGGCGCTTTGCAGCAGCCACCGCATCATCGATGCGCATGAGCTGGTCCTGCCGCCACCGCTTTATGATTGAAAGCTCGGTCCCCTCCTCGATGTTGAGCGTGTGGTAGTCCCCGGTATCTATCCCGTCCGCGATTATCCCGTGCACCCGCAGCCTGTTCGCGAACCTGTGGAACTCCACTTTCTCCACGCGTATCCCGAGGCGCACGGGGCGCTTCTCTGCCTTCTCGGGTCTGAGCTTGTCCGTGGCTCCTTCCACCCTTCTTTTCGTGAAAGAAAAAACCAGGTCGTTCGTGCCTATGATGTACTTCAGGTGCCACAGGTCATCGATGGACTCGGGAACGAGCGATATTTCGCCCTCTGCCCCTCGGAGCTCTTTTTTTATGACTCTCATCGCTATCTCATTTATACAGCCTGTTAATAGTACTTTGCGTCGCTGGCAGATAAAGTTATATATACAATAAACTATGTACAATCCAGTGATGAATTCAAATTCCAGCGTTGCTGCATCCCAGTCAGGCGGCAGTGATAACGCATTGGGCTTCCTGCTCCAGGAGAAACCTGCGCATGCGCTCCTTACAATAAGCAGGTACGGAAAGACGTATGCATCTGTCATAGCCAGGGAAGTCAATACGACATTCGCACACTCGGTCCGGATACTGAACAGGATGGAGCGGTACGGGCTTGTTGCCTGCGGGCAGGATTCGAACGACGGGCGTGTCAAATTCATCGAGCTTACACACAGAGGGAAACAGGTCGCCGGCGCCCTTCAATCGCTACTCGACTCGATAGAGGGCAAAAAGCAGCCTGAAGAGCGGAAAAGGAAGCGCAGGACTTTGAAACGGCACGAGCGGCGGGAAAAGCTGGACGGGAAAGGCAAAAGCAGGGACATGGCGCTGGATTCGCTGCTCGACGGGCTGGGGGACGAGCTTGCAGGCAGGGATTACTTAGACGACGAGGAATACGTTTCGGCTATGCGGCGTCTTGCGCCTTTCCGCAGGGAGGCTGCGCTGCTTGCGGCTTCGGGGAAGAAGAGCAAAGCTTCTGCGCTTGATAAGCGAACGCGGGAGCTCATGGAGCTCTGCGAACAACTGCACCGGGGGGATGTGACAGGCAGAAGAACGTAGCTGTGATTACTGATAATTTCTCGCTATACCACTATATCCTGGAAGAATCGCGTGCGAGAGGGATACAAATCCATGTGCTGTCGCCGGGGGAACCGATACCTTTCAATACGGGTGCCGTGATAACGACCGAGGATGAGGCAGAACGCATTGATTTTGAGCGCAGTAAGATGGTGATTGCCAGAAAACCGCAATCTGCCCTTGACCATGCGCTGAGGATGGTCCGCGGGGACAGGGATTACACCCATATCGTGATTGGCATTGACCCCGGGAAATACCCGGGTCTTGCGGTGCTGGGCAACGGCAAGGTGATAGAGGTGCACCACCTGAGCGTGGGCGAGGTGCGCGGGGCGGTGGAAAACGTTATTCGCAGGCATCCTGATATGGAGGTCACCGTGCGCGTGGGTCACGGCGCCAGGCTTTCGAGGATGCAGATAGTGAACTCGATAGCCGATATCGCACATGTCGAGCTTGTGGATGAGACAGACACGACTCCGGTCCTCGGCAGGGGGGTCAGGGGCGAGGTGGTATCTGACATCATTGCAGCCATCAACATCGCAGGCGTGCCGGGCGTGCCGGCGGGGAGACAGGTGATAGAGCCCTCTGATGGAGAGGTCAGGGTGATACAGGAGCATTCAAGGAGCCACACTAACGGCAGGGCGACCATATCACGGCGGCTTGCGCGCAGGGTCGCCAAGGGCGAATTAACACTGGATGAGGCTGTATCCAGGTATAAAAGTTAAATCGGCGGCTCGAAGGTCTCCCTTGCCCTTGAGGATATCCATGCCCCGAGGATGGAAATGGCAACCGCGCCGCCCACGACAGCCAGCAGGAACTGCTCACCGAACGGGGTCTGCATAAAACCGCTGGTCGAGAGTATGAAGGTGCTGCCGCCCCAGAACAGGAGCCCGCTCGCGAATATGAAAAATATGTAAGACCAGCTGCGCCCGATGCTCTTCTTCTCAAGCCTCAGGTCTATTATCTTGCCTATGTTGATGGCAAGCCCTGCAGCGACGTACCACCATATCGATGCGTTGATAAAGAACATGAATAATATCAGGTAGCCGTGCCAGACCTCCTCGTTGTAGCGCATCCAGAACTCTGATGTGCCCTGCAGCGTGGCAATGACAGCAAGTATGATAGCTGCAGTGTAGGTGACGAACGATATCTTGCCCCCGTACAGCGATTCCTTCATGCTGTTTTTGAAGCTGTCCACCGCATCGTCAAGCCCGAAGCCCCGGAACAGCAGGTACATGCCTATGGCTGCTGTTATCGCAATAAGCGCGCCCTGTGTATAGCCCACGAAGGCTGATATCGCATAGATTATCAGAGCAAGCCCGATGGGCACGAAGAACGTGTGCGAAATCTTGGGATCGTTGAACGCCTGCTTTATTATGTAATACGTGCTCTCGAGGTTCTCAGCCTGCTTGACCACAATCCTGCTGACCGAATCCACTTTTATCCTTGACTGCACGATTGGCAGCAGCGATTCATCCTCTGCTCCGTCCGAGACGAGTATTGCCCTGTCGAACTTCTGCTCCAGAAGCAGCCGGTCGAGCTGCTCTGCTATCTTCATATCGGATTTCACGCCCACGTCCCTGTCGCCTGCAAGCGATACTATCTCGACCTCGCCGCCTTCCGCAGAAAGCGTATCATAAACCCTGACTCCACCGAAGATGGTGTTCAGGTCCGAGTCCTCAGGGTCCTTTGAGGCTAACGCCACGGCTGCATTGATGTTATCAGCCCGCCCTATCACAGGACTACGGACGCCTGCCTTGAATCCCAGGTCGTTATCGCGGTCTATGCAGAGTATGAGTGTGCGCATAGTGTGCTATACTTTAGAAAGATGGTTATAAAAAGGTTCTGTCAGGCTCTTCGCAGATGCACGCAATCACCTGCGACCACCTTCTCAAGCGTGCCGTCAGGAAGCTCGACCACCAGCGCCCCATTGTCATCCACTCCCACAGCCTCTCCCACAAAGCTCCTTGCGAGAGTGCTTATCCTGACAGTTTCCCCTATCGTGANNGTCAAAATGCTCCCGGAACATGGCATACGCACGCTCTATCTCAACGAAAAGGCGGCGGACGAACTCCACGCGGTCTATATCCCCTGAAAGCTCCCGGCTCATCGAGGTCGAGCTCTCGCGGATATCCGGAGGGAAAGACTCCACGTCAACATTCACGTTCACACCAATACCTGCGATGGCGTACTCTATGGAGTCGGTCTCAGCCTCTATCTCCGTGAGTATGCCGCACACCTTCCTGCCGCTGATGAGAATATCGTTTGGCCACTTAATCCTGGCATCGATGCCGTATGAGCGTATGGTCTTCGCCACTGCAAGCCCGATTGTCATGGTTATCCTGGTAGCGTGGGCAGCCTCAAGCCTGGGTTTGAGGATGACGGAAAGCCAGACGCCTCCGGGCGGAGATACCCACTTCCTGCCGAGCCTCCCGCGCCCCCCGGTCTGGGCTTCGGCTATCACAACAGTGCCTTCAGCCGAGTCCTTCGCAATCCTTCCTGCCTCGGAGTTGGTTGACTCTATCTCCTCAAAGTAGTGAATCTCATGCCCGATAAAAGACGTGGTAAGCCCGTTCTTTATCTCATCAGGCAGGAGCCTTCCGGGCGCTGACTCCAGCGTATAACCCTCGTGCGTGGACGACCCTATGACGTAGCCCCTCGCGCGCAGAGCCCGGATGTGCTTCCATACCGCAGACCGTGTGAGCCCAAGCTCAACTGCCAGCTCCTCACCTGAGACGGGTTTCCCGCCGCTTTTCCGCAGCGCCTCCAGTATTCTTCCCCGGATTTCCATTCAGCTCACTTTTGGATTTTGTCAGCACTGATATAAGTAGCTACTGCAGCCGTTATTGCAGCCACCTTCCTGTCCTCCGCACCGAGTGCAGATGCGAGCGTTGCGCCCTTTTCCTTCTCTGCTTCCACTACCCTTGCGACCTCTGCAATGATGTTGTTGTTATCAATGAAATGCGTGCTCAGGTTCCCTTTCCTGAAGTTCGCGTTGCCCATCACAGCCTTGTGGAACGGTATGTTGGTTATCACGCCGACTATAATATATTCATACAGCGCGCGCTGCATCCTCGCGATCGCCTCTTTCCTGTCCCTTCCCGACACCGTGAGCTTTGATATTAAGGAGTCGTAGAACGGGGATATCGTGTAACCGGTATGTACGCCGCTATCCACCCTGACCCCAGGACCACCGGGCGAGCGGTACCTGCGCAGCTTTCCCGGCGCCGGAACAAAGTTGTTGAGAGGGTCTTCTGCGTTTATCCTGCACTCGATCGCCCAGCCCCTCGGGGATATCTCTTCCTGCGTGTACGAAAGCCGGGCGCCGCATGCTATCTGTATCTGCTCCTTCACGATATCCACCCCTGTGACCGTTTCCGTTATCGGGTGCTCGACCTGCAGGCGCGTATTCATCTCAAGGAAATAGAACCTGCCTTTAGAGTACAGGAACTCAAGCGTGCCCGCGTTGGAATAGCCTATTGATCTGACCGCCTCTATCGCAGTATCCCCTATCTCTTTCCGCATTTCCGGTGTCATGACCGGCGACGGCGCCTCCTCTATCAGCTTCTGGTGCCGCCGCTGTATCGAGCACTCCCTCTCAAGAAGGTGGATAGCATTGCCTTCCGAGTCCGCAAGTATCTGGAACTCGATATGCCTCGGCTCTTCAAGGTATTTTTCCATATACACGGTCGAATCCCCGAACGTGGATTTTGCCACCGACTGCGCCGACTCTATCGCATGCGCAAGCTCATCCGGGCTTCTCACTATACGCATGCCGATGCCCCCGCCGCCTGCCGAGGCTTTGATAATCACCGGATAGCCTATGTCTTCCGCTGTGCTGATTGCCCGGTTGACATCCCTGATGCCCTCCTCGGTACCGGGAACCACGGGCAAGCCTGCAGCTTTCATGCTCTTTCGTGCAGCTATCTTGTCTCCCATTGCGTCAATCACATCGCAGGGCGGTCCTATGAACGTGATGCCCTCCTTCTCGCACCTCTTAGCAAAATCGGAATTCTCTGCAAGGAATCCGTACCCGGGATGAATCGCCTCAGCCCCGGCAGCATGGGCGACCTCGAATATCGCATCCATGTTCAGGTAACTCTGCGGAGCCGGCGCGGGACCTATGAAAAAGGACTCCTCCGCGTACTTTGCGAAGAGCGCGTTCCTGTCAGCCTCGGAATAGACTCCCACCGTCCTGATGCCGAGTTCCCTGCAGGCTCGCATGATGCGTATGGCAATCTCGCCACGGTTCGCAACAAGCACTTTCCTGAACATGATTCACCCTACGACCATCAGGAGGTCGCTCCTGCTGACTGTCGCGCCTTCCCTGACGCAGACCTCTTTCACTATGCCTGCTGCAGGGGAATGGACGTTGTTTTCCATCTTCATGGCTTCGATGACTGCAACGACGTCGCCCTTTGCGACTTTGTCGTTCGGTTTTACCTTGAGCTTGAGCACCATGCCCTGCATGGGAGCGACGACCGCACCTTCGGTATTAGCCTGTGCGCCTTTTGGTGCTTCCTTCACGCTGTCAATCGCAACGGCTCCTCCCACGGGTTTCACCTTCACGTTGAACACATCCCCGTCCACTTCAACCCTGAACTCAGTGTGCATGACAGCCTGCGGCGCCAATTCCAATTTCGGTACTTTGTTCAGCGGTTCTTCCTTTGCTTCCCCCTTCAGGAACTTTGGCGCAACCGCAGGATAGAGAGCATAGGTCAGGATGTCCTCTTCCTTCCTGACTATGCCCATATCGTAAGCTTCCCTTGTCACCCTGTCAAGTTCCGGGGCAAGCAGGTCTGCGGGTCTTACCGTCACGGGCTCCTCATCGCCGAGTATTTTGACTATCATCTTTTTGCTGATGGGGGCTGGCGTTTTCCCGTAGAGACCTTTTACGTAGTCCTTTACCTCTTTTGGCACGACCTTGT
>DUGO01000068.1 GCA_013331375.1 Candidatus Methanoperedentaceae archaeon
ATGCAAAAGTCCACTGCAAGCGTAAAAATTCGTTAAATTTTAATGGCGAATCTATGAATCGGCAAGCGCCGCGCGAACCATAAGATATATTCTCACCGCGGCTTACAATGAACATCACATGGCGCAGAAGTTAACCGTGTACGGCGTGGTGCAGGCTGTGGGGTTCCGTCCCTTTGTGCTGCGGTGCGCGCTGGAAAACGGCATCAGAGGTACGGTGTGCAACTGCGGCGACCATGTCGAGATCGTCGCACACGGTACACCTGATGCGCTCGGGCGCTTCAGGGACATGCTCGAATCTGAAAAGCCGCAGCGCGCTCACATAAGCAGGATTGTGGTATCAGAGACTGACGGCAAAGAGCCGGAGTCCTTTTCCATTTCCGGGAGCAGGGACGCAGGCTCAGGAGAGCCGTCCATCATTCCGCCTGACATAGCAGCCTGCGATGACTGCGTGCGCGAGCTCTTTACTCCCGGCGGCAGGCGCTTTATGTACCCGTTCATCAACTGCACCTCATGCGGTCCCCGCTTCACGATAATCGGGGACCTGCCGTATGACAGGAGCAGAACATCCATGGACAGCTTCCGCATGTGCGGCTCCTGCGCGAGCGAGTACTCATCGCCCGAAGACAGGCGCTGCCATGCTGAGACCGTGTGCTGCGGCTCGTGCGGTCCGTCGTACGTGCTGCATGACGGGAAACGCATCTGCGGCGGCATAAAAGAGGCAGCAGAAAAGCTCGATGAAGGCTGCATAATAGCCATAAAAGGCACGGGAGGCTTCCACTTTGCATGCAGGGCTGACAGCGATGGTGCCGTGGGGAGGCTGCGTGAGCTTCTGGGCAGGAGCGAGCAGCCGTTCGCTGTCATGGCAAGGGATATCAGCGCTGTCCGGCGGTTTGCCCGCACGAGCAGCGGCGATGAGGATGCATTGTGCTCATACGCAAGACCGATAGTGGTCTTAGACCGCAAGGCGCGAGGGCTGTCGGAGCTCGTGTCGCCCGGTCTGCACAACGTGGGCGTGATGCTGCCTTATTTGCCGGTTCACCACCTGCTCTTCCACCATTCCGGTTGCGAGGCGCTCGTGATGACATCAGGCAACATGCCGGGTGAGCCCATGGTATTAAGCGCAGCGGAGGCATTTGCGAAATTGTATTTTGCTGATTTCTTCCTGGTTCACGACCTCGACATCGTCAGCCGGTGCGATGATTCCGTTGTCAGGGACGGGAAGTTCATCCGCAGGTCGAGAGGCTTTGTGCCGCTCGGCATACCCGTACAGCATAACCTGAAGGTGCTTGCGGTGGGCGCCGGCATGAATAACACGTTCGCGATTTCAAAGGACGGCATGGCATTCATGTCGCAGCACATCGGGAATACATCGAACTACGATGTGATGGAGTATCATAAGCGCGCACTCGACCACATGATGCGGCTGCTGCGGCTGAACTCTGGCGAGCTTGACCTCATAGTGAGCGACATGCATCCTGGCTATAGCGTCACAGGGCTTGCAGAGCGCATCTCGGCGCAGCAAAACGTCCCGCTGCGGCGCGTACAGCACCATGCGGCGCATGCATCATCCCTTGCAGCCGAAAGTAGCGGGGACGTAATCTGCATCGTGGCTGACGGCGCAGGATACGGGAGCGATGGCATGATATGGGGCGGTGAGGTCATGCACGGCGGCGAGCGGCTCGGGCATCTTGAGTACCAGAAAATGCCTGGCGGCGACCTTGCGACAGAATATCCCGTACGTATGCTCGCAGCCATCCTTTCAAAGACCTGCGGTGAAGATGAGCTCTTGAACTACATGCATGGATACCTGAGCCATTTCAAATACGGTGAGCGGGAGCTTGAAGTGATGGCACGGCAGCTCGTGAACAGGTGCATTGAGACCTCATCATGCGGAAGGGTACTTGACGCCGCATCCGCGCTGCTTGGTATATGCTTCAGGCGGACGTATGAGGGAGAAGGGGCGATGAAGCTCGAATCATTCGCGCTGGGAGGTCATGACCTTGGCATGAGGATGGAGATAGCTGGCAACGTCGTGATTACATCCGGGTTCTTTCGCGAAATGTTCGACAGGCTTGGCGAAGACAAAGGGATGCGGAGCAGGAGAGACCTCGCGATGACACTGCATACCGCACTCGCAAAAGCGTTCTGCGACATCGTGCTCGAATATCGCGATTTGAAGATACCGGCAGGATTTTCAGGAGGCTGCGCATATAACGCGATAATGAGCAGGGTCATGAAAAGAGAGCTTGGGCGCGGCGGCATTGAGTTTCTGGAGCACAGAAAGGTGCCGTGCGGCGACGGCGGCGTCTCTTTCGGGCAGGTATCATGTGTTTAGCCGTACCCGGGAAAGTCATCGAGGTTGCGGGCGTAACCGCAAAAGTCGATTTTGGCGGCGCAAGCCGTGAGGTGAACGTCAGCCTCGTAGAAGTTGCTGCAGGTGATTATGTGGCAGTGCATGCAGGTTTTGCCATAGAGAAGATAAACAGGGACGAAGCCCTTGAGTCCATCAGGCTGTGGAAGGAGCTGATTGATAAGGATGTTCAGGTTCAGGGACAGGGAACTCGGAGCCAGGATATTTGAGCGGCTGAAAAGCCTGGAACTCGATATCAGGATAATGCATGTGTGCGGCACACACCAGGATACCCTGATGCGATTCGGGCTTGCCCCTCTGTTCAGGGATGCAGGGATAGAGATACGGCAGGGTCCCGGATGCCCGGTATGCGTTACCACGCCGCGTGAGCTCGAAGAGGCTATACTTCTGGCTGAAAGCGGGAAGACCATCGCTGTCTTCGGCGACATGATGCGTGTGCCGGGCGTAAGCCGCTCGCTTGAAGCTGCGAAAGCGGCAGGCAGCGACGTGAGGGTGGTTTACGGAATAGATGACGCCATAGCGCTCGCGAACAGGGGAAAAGAACTCGTGTTCATGGCAGTCGGGTTTGAGACAACGGCTCCCACGACAGCCTCGGCCATTCTTTCCCGCCCGCCTCCAGGCTTTTCCATCCTGTGCTGCCACAGGACCATACCGCTCGCACTGAAGGCTCTGCTTGACATGGGCGAGATGCAAATAGACGGCTTTATCAATCCCGGTCATGTCTCTGCCATAACAGGCACAGCAGTTTATGATTTCATCTCACGCGATTACGGCATGCCGCAGGTGGTGGCTGGCTTCGAGCCGCTCGACCTTGTCATGGGCGTGTACATGCTTGCACGCCAGATACGGAATGGCGAGGCAAAGGTCGAGAACGAATATACGAGGGTTGTGAAACCCGAGGGCAACCGCAGAGCGCTTGGAATCATGGACGCAGTGTTCGAGCCGTGCCACGTTGCATGGCGCGGGTTCCCGGTACTTCCCGGCACAGGGCTTGGGCTGAAGGCGGATTTTGAAGAGTTCGATGCACGGAAAAAATATGAAGAAATCCTTTCCGGGCTTGATACTCACATCGGGGAGCCCGAAGGATGCTGCTGCGGCGAGGTGCTCCGCGGGCTCATGGAACCTGACGTATGCTCCCTGTTCGGAAGCGAGTGCACTCCCGAGCACCCCGTGGGACCCTGTATGGTCTCAAGCGAAGGAGGCTGCTGCATAGCGTTCAGGTACGGGCGCTAACGCTTCTTTTCGACTTTGCCCACACCCTCAACGCTTATGAGTTTCCTTATCAGCTTTTCCTGTTCTTCAGGGCTTGCTGCAAGAAGCGTACTCACATCCTTGGAGCGCAGGACGCTCTTGGCCCTCTGGAGTACGGCGTCCATCTGCTCGCCGTCCCGTGCCATCCCGTATCGTGCAACCGGCTTTAGCGGCGCAGCTGTGGGGAACACTACGCTTCTCAGCATATTGGCTGCAGCAAGCTGCTCTCCCCTGTGGTTCCAGATGATGGACAGAGGTACCCCGGTCTCGTAGCACAGGGCGGATGCCGCCTTCATATTCTCCTCCTGATACTCCCGCAGTTCCTCGACACCGTATTCACGCCTCTTCGGGTCGTTGCGCAGCCGCTCAAACAGCTCCTCAGGCTGCGCCCGGATGAAGACGACCCTTGTAGGCGGCAGCTTGAATGCGAACTGCTTCCATGTGCAGGGGATATACGCACTGTCAGTCGTCCTTATGAGAGGATATGAATCTATGATGGTTATAAGACCGCTCCTCTTTGACTGGCTCTTATACACGGTTTCTATCGTGCGTTCCACTCCCTTCAGTATATAATCGCGCTGCGTCAGCCCTTTTATGCCCCTTTCCACACTCTCGCTGACCGCAGCCGCTATCTGCTCACCAACATTTACCACCTGGTACTTTTCAGGGGGAATCCCCTCAGCAGACAGGAAAATCGTTGAGCTCCCTCCCGCGCCGGGGGTGTCAAGCACATATATGATTTCGCTCATGGTCGCCTCAGCANNGCATATCCTCGGTATTGGGTCTCCCAGCGGCTGCTCGATGATTCTCCTGCCGCCCATGCACGTTTCCATTACGACTCCGGAGTCATCGCACGCCTCGCCAATATGCCCTGCCCTGCTTCCTGCATCTGTTTTCCGCAGCGCCTCAAGCACATCTTTTGCTTTTTCAGGCACGACAGCAAGGATGATTTTCCCCTCGTTCCCTATTTCAAGCGGGTCTATCCCCAGCATCCCGCAGGCTGACGCGACGCCATCAGATACCGGTATGTCGCTTTCGCGCACCCGTATCCCCGTGTGCGACTTCTCGCTCCACTCATTGAGCGCATTCGCCAGCCCTCCCCGCGTCAGGTCTTTCATCGCCACTATACCGCCCACAGCCATCGCATCCGATATCATGCGGTTGAGAGGAGCCACGTCCGACCTGATAGTGCTCTCAAAGCCGTACCCTTCTCTCGATGACAGGAGCGCTATGCCGTGGTCTCCTACTGTGCCCGATACGATAATTTTGTCTCCCCACCTCACGTTCGAGTCGCAGAGCCACCTTCCGCTGAATGCCCTGTACCGCTTCACTTCTGCTATATTTTCATCAAGGAGCCGGGTGCGCCTGCCGATTGCAGAAGTGGTTATTATCATACTGTCAACTGCGCCTCTCTCAACAACCTTTGTATCCCCGGTGACGATTGGAACCCCAGCCTCGCGTGCTGTCGCTCCCATGCTCGCAAGAACGCGCTGCAGGCTCGACATCGGAAGCCCTTCCTCAAGCACCAGCGCGGCTGAGAGTGCGACTGGAGCCGCTCCCATCACAGCAATATCGTTCACAGTGCCGCTGATTGCAAGCCTCCCGATATCCCCGCCGGGAAAAAAAATGGGCTTCACGGTATGCGCATCCGTCGTGAACACGATATCATCGATAACCGCAGAGTCATCAAGCGCTTCAAGCGGCACTTCACCTGCGCCACCTCCGAAGCAGGCGAGTATGTGCTCCCTTATCAGCCGGCTCATGGCGCTGCCGCCAGCCCCGTGAGATAATGACACCTGCTGCTCCATCCTATCAGGTATTATATTGCTTGCTATTTATTGGTTGCTTTGGCGCAGGGAAAATCATTAATGCACAGCAGTGCATAATTATAACATATGGATTTTGAGGGGCTTCTGGAACGGTTAGACTTCATTAGCAAGGCAGGGATACGCAGCGCGGCTGGAGACGATGTGGAAGGCATGATAGCGGATGCAAAGCCAGATGCAAAGCCATCGTCCCAGCGGGAAAAGATGGTTCTCGGCTATCTTACGACTATATGCGCTGAAAAAAACGACCCTGCAGAATGCGTCATCACTCGAAGCGGCATCGATTATGCCGGCATTGAGCTTGAGAGGGGCACGCTCGTCATCAGGGGAGATGCAGGTGACAGAGCCGGGACAACCATGAAGGGCGGGAAGCTCATCATCGATGGCAGTGCAGGCGTGGATACAGGCAGGTCGATGAGCGGGGGCGAGATACACGCAAAAGAGATACGCGGGATAGGTCCCACGCTCGGCGGCAGGATATATGCTGAGAAAGCCGGCAGCGTGGCTCCGGGGCAGAAGGCAAGGATATTTATCGCTGGAAAGCCGCTCAAGACCGGCATACTCGGGAGGCTCGGGCTTTGAAGTTCGCATGGGCAAATGCGGAAAGTTTCGATTCTGCGAGTGCCGTGCTCTTCGGGGTGCCTGATGAGTCGGGCTCGAGCTCGCAGAGAAAAGGAGTCGCACAGGCGCCCCTGAGGATACGGGAGGTATCCAATGAGCGTGAGGTCTTCGAGAGGGGCGGCATGATGTTCACGACAGTGCCCTTCTGCGGCTCGCAGGTCCCGATATTCGATATGGGCGACATCGCAAGGACTGAGGTCAGCAGCACCGTGGAGAGGATAGCCAGGGCGGGAAAGCTCGCTGTGACCATGGGCGGCGACCACTCCATCACTGCAGAGGTGCTGAAGGGGCTGGACAGGCTCGGCATGAAGATAAGCGTTGTGTATTTTGATGCGCACCCGGATTTCATCTGCTCGTCGCGCGAGTACTACGGCTCGGTCGTATGCGATATCTTCGATTACAGGAACATCGATTTTGCTTCGAGCATCGAGATAGGCATACGTGCGCCCGAGCCCGAGGAGCTGCTGAATATCAGGCGGCGGCACCTTGAGACCATAACCCCGCTCGCCATCGAGGAACACGGGTTGAGCCATGTCATTGAGGAGATAAAGCTGCGTGCCGGCGGGCACATCTACGTGTCTTTCGACATGGATGCCATCGACCCCGCTTACGCAGCAGGCGTGAGCACTCCCGTGCCGGGAGGGCTCAGCAGCAGCCAGGCACTGTATATTCTCAGAAAATTATCCGGCATGGGTCTTGTGGGGTTTGACGTGATGGAGGTATGCCCTCCGTACGACGTACAGTCGATGACATCGCATCTTGCGGCAAGGCTCATAATGGCATGCCTGCCCGATGTTACAGGATGAGGCGGCATAATGGTAGAGCTTGACCCGTGCAAGAGGCTTTCGACCATAAAGGAACAGCTTCTTAAGGACATCGTGGCTGAGGCAGACCCTTCCGAGGAGGAGGAATTCGGGAGGACGATTGAGCAGGTGCTGCCTGACCTTGAAATCAAAGCGCTTGAACTCGCTGCCAGGTGCAGGGAGCAGGGCGGGAGCGAGGAGCTGTGCGGCGAGGCAGGGGTCCGGAAGCTTTTTGGGGACGCATACAGGGAGCTTGAAAAGAAATACGCTGAGCGTGAGCCCGGATAAATCGGTGGCATTATATACCTGCGCCAATCAGGAATAGTGTATGAGAGTCGGAAAAATCGATGTTGATGATACGTACTGCGAAGCCTTTGACGGGCTGTTCACGCGCTTCATAATAACTGCAAAGGACAGGAAGCGGCTTGAGAGGGCTGCACTGTCCACGACTGCATTACCCTCCACCGTGTTCGGCGAGGCTGAGGGCGGGGTCGAGCGGTGGCTTGATTCGGCAGAAACGCCTGACGGGCGTCCGGGCGCTATAGTCCAGCTCTGGGTGAACTACACGAAGAATGCCAGGAGTGTGCTTGAGCATGAGCTCGGGAAGCGCGTGCGGCAGGGCACTCTTGTCGTGCCGACCACAGCAATATACAACGCACTTGATTCTGATGAGAGCATCGACACCATGAATAAGATAGGTCACTGCGGGGACGGGTATGAGTGGATTGAGGAGCGTAGCGGGCGCGAGGTCATCAACGTTCCAATCATGGCCGGGGAATTCATAATTGAGCGCAGCCTGGGTATAAAGAAGGGGATCATGGGCGCAAACCTGTGGTTTTTCTGCAGGACTGTGGATGATGCGCTCGAAGTCGGTGAAAGGGCACTGGAAGCTGCGGCCATTGAGGGTGTAATCGCGCCGTTTGATATATGCTCTGCAGGCTCGAAGCCCGAGACAAATTTCCCTGAGATAGGTCCGAGCACAAACCACCCGTTCTGTCCCACGCTCAAGGGCAAAATATCTGATTATAGGGTACCCGCAGGTGTGAACTCCATTCCCGAGATAGTCCTTGACGGCATGTCAATGGAGGCTGTCAGCCGGGCTATGGGCGAAGCCATACAGGCGGTCTCGGGTATGCCTGGCATCACGCGCGTATCTGCGGGCAATTACGGCGGGAAGCTGGGCAAGCACAGTATATGGCTCAAAGACCTGCTATAGCCGAATCAACGGCAGCGCAATATGCACATTCGTACCCTTACCCTCCTCGCTCTCTACCCATATCCTGCCGTGATGCGCATCCACGATATTCTTTGATATGAACAGCCCGAGCCCTGCGCCGCCGTGCTTTCTCGTGCGAGACGCGTCAACCTGGTAGAACCGGCTGAACAGGTGGGGTAAAGCATCTGCCGGTATGCCGATGCCCGTATCAGAGACCGTGATGTGAATATCAGGCGGCTCCTCCCGTGCCGAGACCGTTATCTTTCCCCCGCCCGGCGTGAATTTTACTGCGTTATCGAGCAGGTTTTCCAGGACTTCAGTCAGGTTATCCTTTGAGCCAGAAGTCAAGAGCGTCCCTGATACGTCTTTCCTGATATCGAGACCTTTCCTGCGGGCACGCAGCTCGATATTGGATAAAGCGCTTTCAATGACATCCCTGACGTCCAAAGGCTCGAACCTGAACCTGAGCTTGCCTGCCTGCGAGAGGCTCAGGAACAGCAGTGAGTCTATAAGCGGTGTCAGCCTGTCTGCGTTCCGGATGATGGTCTCAAGCGCCTTTGCCTGGGCATCGCTCAGGGAGCCGAGCTTATCGTCCCGCATGAGCTCGCTGTAGCCTTTTATGGAAACCAGCGGTGTCTTGAGCTCGTGTGAGATGTTCGACAGGAACTCGTCCTTCATCTTATCGAGCGTGGACAGCTCCTCATAGGCAGCCTTGAGCTCTGCAAGGCTCTTCTCCAGTGTGATGTTTGCGCGCGACAGGTCCTCATAGAGGCGCGCATTCTCGACAGCGACCCCTATCACCTCCCCGATCGAATACATAATGTCAAGCTCATCCTGCGAGAACTGCCGCTGCTTCTTTGTCCCGAGAGACATCGCTCCCACAACCTTTCCCTTCGACATCAGCGGGGTGCCGATGAACGAGACAAGTTTTTCCTGCATCACATACGGCAGCAGGGGATGGCTTGGGTAATTAGCTATATCAAGCGCGATGGCTTTTTTCAGCTTTGCCGCGATGCCAGGTATTCCCTCTCCTATCTGTCGCGTGAGCGCCTTTTCCCGGAACTCAGGTGAAAGCCCCCTGATTGCTGCCAGTCGCAGGACATCCCCGTCAAGCGAGTACAGCGTCCCCGCCTCCGTATCGGTAACCTCGAGCGCTGTGGACAGCGCCACATCAAATATCTCCTGGAGCTTCAGCGACCTGCTGACCACGCTTTCAATGGTGTAGAGTGCCCTGAGCTTTTCATGGTGCTTCTCTAACTCATTGAACAATCCCGCATTCTGGATTGCAATCCCTATCTCACTCCCTATCGAGTACATGAGGTCAAGGTCATCCCTGGTAAATATCCCTTGCCCGTGATGCGAAAATGTCATTGCGCCAACCACTTTGCCTTTTGCGAAAAGCGGTGTGCTTGCAACCGAGACGATACCCTCTTTTTTCAGGTGCGGTAGCAGTCTGGGGCTGGGATAGTCCGTGATATTCCTTGCTATCGATCTCATAGTTTCCAGTGCCTGCCAGGTGACCCCCTCCCCGGGCTCAAGCTCCTGTATTGTTGCTTCGAATTCCCGGGACAAGCCGCTTGACATCCTGAGCACGAGCGTCCCCTTCTTATCGTCAAGCAGGTGTATGCTCCCCGAGTCTGCGCCAATCACCTCAAGCGCCTTTGAAAGCGCGGACCGCATAGTATCCTCAATATCCATTGACTCTATGACCACCCTGTCGATGTCGTATATACATTCAAGTATCCGCGCGTGCCGCGAGAGCTCGGAGAACAGTCGGGCATTCTCAACGGTTACACCGAGCTGGTTTGATATGAATTCAAGCGTATCTGTTTCATCCCTCGTGAATGTCCTCCGGGTGAAGCTCAGAAGGTTGATGACACCCACTATCCTGTCCTTCACGCGTATCGGCATGCCTACAATCGACACCGCTCCGGCTTTCTTCGCAAATGAGGTCACGCTGTCCGGGGCGTCCGAGATGTCGTTTATTATCACAGGCATCCCGGTCTTGACAACAGTTCCTGCAATCCCTTCACCTATCTTGAGCCTCTCGATGAGCGGGATGACTTTCGGGGCGAGCCCCACATGCCCNNGCAAAAGCCCTGTCTGCTCATCGAGCAGGTACACGTCCCCGGCTGGCAGACCTGTGACCTCAAGCAGCCTGTTCAGGGCTGAGGACAGCACTTCATCAAGGTCGAGCGTTCTTGTCGCCACGCGATCGACTTCCGACAGTGCAGTGAACTGGCGTGAGAGTCTCCGGTTCCGCAGGTACTCTCTCGCGCCAATGGCTGCCAGGGCAGGCGTGAGCAGCAGGAGGAGCAGCAAAAGTGCGGTCTCGGTCCCACCTGGCAGCTCCGCTCTCCGGAATAGCAGGAGATATGCGATTGAAACGTACACCGCAACTGAAATGAGCACAAGCGCAGCAGTTACGGATTTCCATGCCAGCCTGTAATTCACGCTATCCGCCCCAATAACGTAACGCTGCCTAATCCTCCAGCAGCTTCTTTACCCGGTTCAGAAGGTCCCGCCGCCCGAAGGGCTTTGTGATGTAATCTTCAGCCTTCAGGACGTGAAGCCCGAGCATCATGTCGATATCCCTGTCCCGTACCGTGAGCATGGCAACAGGCAGCTCCGGGCGGAGCTCCTTTATTCTCCTGAACACCTCCCACCCGTCCATCTCA
>DUGO01000020.1 GCA_013331375.1 Candidatus Methanoperedentaceae archaeon
TATGATCGTGCTTGAGGAAGCCATACGGAAAGGATTTATAAACGATGTTCCAGTTTATCTCGACGGGATGATATACGAAGCCACTGCAATCCATACCACGCATCCCGAATACCTGAACAACGACCTGCGGAACCTGATTTTCCACAAGGGCATGAACCCCTTCCTCTCGAAATGCTTCCAGCAGGTGGATTCAGGTGAGAAGAGAATGAAAATAATCGATGAGCCGAAGCCCTCTGTGATACTCGCCACGTCAGGCATGCTGAACGGAGGTCCTGTGATGGAGTACCTGAAGGCGTTCGGTCCTGAGGAGAAGAACTCGCTTGTGTTCGTGGGCTACCAGGCTGAGGGCACGCTCGGCAGGCGCATCCAGAAGGGCTGGAGCGAGATACCCATGGCGCATGCCGGCAAGACAGAGAGCATGAAGATCAATCTCAAGGTCGAGACAGTTGACGGCTTCTCAGGGCATGCTGACAGGAACCAGCTCATGGAGTACGTAAAACGCATGCATCCGCGACCCGAGCTGATTCTCACATCCCATGGCGATGACAAGAACTGCATTGACCTTGCAAGCTCTATCTACAGGAAGCTCAGGATAGAGACCCGTGCCCCGATGAACCTTGAGACGGTTCGCCTGATTTGATATACTCTCTCAGGACCGAGGTCGCATAACCACCTTTCTGCAGCGTGAACTCCAGTGTGAGCTTGTATTTACCGGGATTGAACTCGTCATCCCGGACCTCAAACGCAGGTGAGAATGGCATGACTATCTCGCGCCTTTTACCCTCTGATGACAGCTCTGGCAGCTCCTTGACCCTGAAGCCCGACGTATCGACACCGAGCTCCTCAATCACTGCCCGCTCAATCTCCCCCGGCTGCCCGGATGCGAGAGCCGTGCCGTATCCCACAAGCGGGGCTGTCACGAAGACCCTTCCCCGCTGTGCAAGGTTGTTGATCCCGGAAAGGTTCTCGCCTGTTACTTTCTGGAGCCTTGACGCATCCGGCAGACCGGCTTCGTTCCTGAAGCAAACGAGATCGCCCTCGACCGCGCGCCCGAGCGGAAGTCCGGAAAGTAGGCGCCTGCTGAGGATATGGTTGAAGATGTACGACTGGTAGGCATGCACGAACATGCGCTGCAGGTTGGGCGAGAGCACACGCAGTGCGCCAGCATAGTCGTCCGGTCCTGAGACAAGATGGTCCATGACCGCGCGCTCAAACCCAAGCGCGTGCGGAAATTGCCTGATACCTCCACGAAAGTCGCCTGTCTCCATGACGTAATTCCTTGCCTTCTGCGTCTCTTCAGGTTCAGTGCCGAATGCCTTACCAACGTACAGCAGGACTGCCTGCCTGGTGTCGCCCCGCACGATTGCCTCTCCCACGATATGCGTTATAGGTCTCACCTCTCCGAATCGCTGTATCCCGAAGAAGTTTGGCGCCCCGCCCATTGCTGCAAATTCGGAATTTATGCGTTCCACGCGGCGCGATACCTCTTCTCCCGATAGCGCTATGTCCCTGACGACAATCATGAACCTGTTGCCCCAGAGGTCTCCCAGCGAAAGCTTCCGGCTGGCACGTCCCACAGGTGCCAGCTCGACATCCCTGAGCCTGATGCGGCACACATCCTCCTGGCTCACATTCCAGATGCTTATGAGCTGCCTTGTGAGCGCGCGGCGGTCCTTCGTACCCGCCCAGCCGAACCTGTCCTGGCTGATGTGCATAATGCGCGAGAGCTCGCGTACCAGGTGATGCGTATCCCAGTTCTTCTTTGTTAGCTCGACTAGCAGGTATTTCCCGCTATCTACGCCTGTCCCGCCTGCCATGTCAGTGCGGTTCGTAATCTCCTCGACAAGAAAATCTTCAGCCTGCTGCCGTATCCTGCCGCCGGTCCCTGCTCCCTGCGTGGCATACAGCAGCACACCGGTCTCTTTTTCAATGTCCATATTTCATAAAAGCTTGAGGCGCCCGGTCACCCTGTCGAGCTCGCTCGCAGGTGCCGGTCCGATGCCGAGCGCGGTTACAGTGCCCGCCGGGATCTCGGTCAGCCCCGCATCCGTGATGAGCGCAACCGGAAGTCCCATGCTTCCTGCCTCCTGCTTGAGCTTTATCAGTTCAGCGAGCCCCGGCACTGCGAGCACGACCTTTTTCTGACCGCCCTCTTTCCATTCTTCCCTCGCTCTCCTGTCCGTTACCTCAAAAGCCGATATTGAGGCATGAGCCACCTGTACCGCGAGCTTGCCCCTTGACAGCCTGAGGTCTTCCCTGACCACGATGCACTGCTTGTATTCAGGGCTCATTGCTTCACAAGCATTCCGTTCTCATCAAATACGAGCAGCTTCGTGCTGCTAGCCTGCCACTCGCCGCCATTTTTTTTGGCTTCATCGCGGTCGAATGCGCCCACAACAACGTTTTCTTTCGAGGTTGAGACCACTGCTGTGATCGGGATAGCGAGAATGTCGTTCCCCGACTTTACGAGCAGCTTCTGACCTGTTACCGAGATGCATTCACCGAGCTGTGCGCTGTCCTGCACAACGTACTTGCACATGTAATCTGCGGCATTCGTCTTTTCTGCTTTTGCCTCTTTCCGGAAGAGCCTTGAGATGATATCCCTGAACATCAGAACCCTCCTGGCATATATTAGTGCATTATGAGGTATAAAACATACACTGCTCACAGGAAAGCCAGACTGTAGCTGGTCGTGACGACAAGCGGCGATAAGGGAATACACTCCTTGAATCCAAAAAAGAAAGTGCGCCTACAGTATCCCGAGCTCCCTCATCAGCGATTCAGGCACAACCCCGTCTTTAGTGTAGCCAGATACGGCATAGAACTCATCCAGCATCCCCTCAAGGACGGCTGGCTCTATGACGCTTCCTTCTGCCGGTCCGGTCGGGACCTGCTCATGCATCTCCCTCCAGGGCAGAGTATCGTCCTTCCGGGTGAAGCCCTCCCTGTTATTGAACGCCCGCGTGAGCACGTTTATGCGCCTGCCTGAAAGCACGAGTTCTTCCCGCTGCATATCGAATCCGGTTATGCCATTCCAGAGTTCAAGCAGATCGCCCAGGTTGCCTGCATACGTGAAGAACTTGCAGATGCCGACTGAATCGTAGATCGCACTGCGCTCCTGCTTCTGCCTGACCATCAATGCCTTGCCCGTGGTCTCCCTTCCCCTGCTGCTGTCAATGGCTTCCTCGCCAAAGATCCAGGGTCGCAGGTGGCACGCGCCCCTGTCAGATACGGCGTATGCGAGCGCCTGACCGAATGCAGCACGCGGCAGATACGCGGGTATCTCAAGACCCTTGACATGCATGGCGAACCGCTCGCTGTCACATCCAATCCTTGATGCCGCGTCCCTGACCCCGTTTGATATGAGCTCACCGAAACCCTCTCCTCTCCCTGCCAGGTGGATAGCATTGATGAACGCATTCTCATCCCCGAACCTGAGGTCAAAGTCGACGAGTTTCCTTTCCACACACTCCATCAGGAAAGCAATCGTATTCCCCGTGCTTATGGTATCCATACCGTAAAAGTCGCACAGGTAGTCTGCAGCTGCTATGGCTTCCCTTGAGTATATGCCGCAGTTGGACCCGAGAAGCGTGATGGTCTCGTATTCAGGTCCCTCATCCGTTATGCCTGAGTATTTGCCTTCTGTGATGACCGCAGTCTGGCTGCATGCCACTGCACAGCCGGGACACGGTCTCTGCCGCTTCCAGAGCGTATCGCGGAAGCTCTCCCCGCTGATATCATCCGCATGCCCGCTGTATCCCGTCCGGAAATTATTGGTCGGGAGCCCGCCTGCATTGTTCACGCTATTCACAAGCTCTGCAGTACCGTACAGCTTTACTCCGCACTGCACATCGTCAGAGCTTCGTATCTTGTCAAGGAATGCCTTTCGCGCCTTCTTGAACCGCTCCGTGTCTTGGGGCACGACTTTCCCGTGACCTGTCACTGAGACGGCTTTCAGTCTCTTTGCCCCCAGTACAGCACCAAGCCCGCCGCGTGCGGCTGCGCGCAGCTCTGAGATGACTGCTGCGAGCTTGGCACGCCTCTCGCCCGCCTGCCCTATGCACAGTACCCGGGCTTCCCTTTTCCCGGGATGCATTCTCTTAATTGCGTCATGGGTGCTGAACGTGTCAAGCCCCATAATGCTTCTTGCATCAAGCAGCTCAGCATCACCGTTCTCGATATGGAGCCGCACGGGTTCATCTGCAGCCCCTTCGATGATCATGCCAAGGTATCCTGAGTATCTCAATTCGGGTCCGAAGTAGCCGTTGAAATGGGAGTCGTTCCACGTTCCTGTGGCTGGGCTCTTGGCGCACACGGCAGTGTTGGTGCAGTTCGAGACCCCGCATCCTGTGAGAGGTCCTGCCATGACCGCTACTTTGCTTTCCCCGCCGAGCGGGTCTGCACCGGGCGGCTGCTCCCGGTATAAGAAATAAGCAGCGAGCCCCTTGCCTCCCAAGAACTTCCTTACGAGATTTTCATGAAGCTCTTCGCTTCGTATCTTGCGGCTGCTGAGGTCAACGCGCAGTAATCTGTATGCCATACTCATATTCCGTGCTGCCATGGACTCGCCGCGATTTGAACACGGGTCTGCGGGTCTCTTCCTTGCGTCCGAAGCCCGCCAGGATATCCTGACTACCCCACGAGTCCACGCTTAGTTCAATTCAACCAATCTTAAACTTTTCCGGCATGACGGGGGCAAGCTTCTCAGCCAGTTGCTTTATTTCATAGATAACCTGACCCAGCACCATGCTGTTTGCGGTGGTGACCCCGAGCACGGCTTTCGAACAGATGCCTGTGATAAAAACAGTCCCGTGCTCGCATTCAACACTCACATGCTCTGCCCTGTCATCCAGTGCCTGCGAATACATCATCTCTGCCGCCCCGAGTATGACGGCTGTCATTGCTGAGATGGCGTAGAGGTCAACTCCCGCAGCTGACGTCGATGCTATATTTACGCCGTCACGCGTCGCTACGACCGCCACTTCCACGCCTTTAATTTGCCTGAATTCATTGAGCACATTGTTCAGTTCAGATTCCATGCACTTCCTCGATTCGCATCATTGGGTAATTCCCATCATATTTCAGGGCTGCGCACACTCTTGTTTTTTCAAACTCCACTTCAAGGCTGACGTCGAGCATCCTGCCGTTGAGCTCGCAGTATCCGAACCTGTTAAGGCTCTCGCTTATGATGTTCCGGTCTATCCTGACCCTCACATCCCTTACGTACGGCTGAAGCGATATGCTGCTCTTGATAGCCTGCTCGAGCGATTCGGCTGTATCAAGACCCACAGGCGTTCCTGTGAACTGGTGATATAGCGCCCCTAACTTTATCCCTGCCTCAAATGCAGCACGTTCGGACTCTGTGACCACAATGTTTGTATTTTTTCTGCTTGCATATATACCTTATTTCATATCATCCTGTGCAGCGGGTTGAGGATATATATGACCATGAGAACAAGCAGCAGCCCCGAGACCTGCGGTACCATATCGCTGCCCAGTGACCACAGCACAGCAAGCACCGCGATAAGCCCGATGACGGGGAATAACACGAGCCAGTTCCTGACCTTTGGATACTGGATTGTGCTGACCATAAGTACGGACAGGACAGGAAGAGAAGCCAGAATAGCCAGCTCATGCGCGCGCCCGATGAGGTTTCCTGAGAGTATTAGAAGCGCTACGATGAAGCCAGCCAGTGTTATCGGGATGCCGCTGAAGAAATCCCTTTTTGACATGATGTTGAAGCGCGCAAGCCGCAGTGCACCGCAGATGAGGAACAGGGAGGGGAGCACGAATGCCGCATACGCGCTGTAGCCTTTCAGAATTTCATATGAAACCACTGCTGGAGCTGCGCCGAATGCGATAATGTCTGCAAGGGAGTCGAGATTTTCTCCAAGAGCACCGGTCCCGAACCGCCTCGCAACCGCGCCGTCAGCACCGTCCGCTGCGACTGAAAGTATGATGAGCACAGCCGCCTGTTCGGTCATCCCCTCTATGACTGACACGATAGATGCGAGCCCGAACACGCAGCTTAAAAGCGTTATGAAATCTGCCGGCCTGAGCAGCCTGGTAATGTTGTCGCTAATGCAGGACCCTCTTTGCGATTATGGTTTCGCCTGCTTTTACCATGCTGCCCGCGCTCACCGTGCACTCGAAATCCGGCGGCAGCATCGTGTCAACTCTTGAACCGAAGCGTATCATCCCTATCCTCTGCCCCCGCTCCACGCGGTTCCCCTCGGATATATATGATGTTATCCGCCTCGTGACGATGCCTGCTATCTGGGTGACCACAATGTCGCCAAATGCAGTCGCAAAGGTTATGCGGTTGCGCTCGTTCCTGAGCGAGTCCTTGTTGAACGCGGGGATGTAGGAGCCTCCAGTGTATTCTATCCTTTTCACAGTGCCTGAGAGGGGCGCACGGTTCACATGCACATTGTCAAAGTTCATGAATATGCAGACTGTCCTGTCCTTTACAGATATCACCTTGCCGTCTGCAGGAGATATAACATCCGATTCGCTGCCTGCTGGCATTCGCTCGGGGTCCCGAAAGAAGACCAGGAAAAAAACCGTAAGACCGAATCCCGCCACAGATGCGGCATACAGTACCTGTGATGCTATCCCTTCAAAAAAGTGAGATGCTCCGCCCGATAGAAGTGCGCCTGCAAGCGCCCCGAGTATCCACTGCGCAGAGCCTTTAGCCAGCATTATGACCTCCGATCAGGTGCCGCACCTGCACCTGAATGAGCTGGAATACGCCGTCTATCAGCAAGAACAATTCCGGCAGGATCCGAAGGACAGCATACGCAATAATGAACAGCGCTATTGTTGAGCCTATCTTTGCCACAACCGCATGCGCAATGTAGAAGCTCTGCTCTGCGGTGCCGAACCAGCCGAGACCGTACGCTGCAATTATGAACACGTTCCTTACCAGGTTGAGTATATATATGACCGGGACCGATACCGCAAACGCAGCGAGTATGCGCTTTGCCGGTGCGTTCACACCGAATATCGTGCCTATGAAGAGTGCCATGCTCTCGATGGCAGTGCATGCGAGCACTATCTCGACCCTGTAACCGTTCAGGGTTATGATGTTCCAGTCCAGCCGACCGGCTGGTATCTTCAGCATCCACATAGCCCACAGGGTCTGGTCAGTGACAAGTGAGATTATGAGCCTGTTCAGCGTTGTCTCTGCGAACATGAAGTACACCAGCCCGCCGATCGCGGTTGCAGCGGTCGCCCTGTTGAGCGTGTCCCTGTCGCTACCCCGGAGCATGCAATATGCCATGAAAAAGCAGAACAGTGCGACAACAGCCGTGAGCCCCACGTTGAAGTAGTCATCTATCGCCATGTACTTGAGCGGCTGGAGACCCCAGTGTACACCAAACAGTGCCCAGCCCCAGGCACCCAGGATGCGCTGGGCGCGAGGTCTTGACGGAACCACAGAGGCGATAGCGAGCAGGGCAAGAGCTGCCCACAGCACGTACTCAATCATGCTGGTGCAATACAACTTCGCAGGTAAAAAAGTTTGCCAGAGAGCGTGCGCTGGCTTGAGGATTCCGGCATCGCGGTAGATACCTGAACAATAGATTTAAATGCAATCAATGCATTTTTTGCTCGCAGCGCTTGGGTCCGGATAGTGTAGCGGCCTATCATGAAGGCCTGTCGAGCCTTCGACCCGGGTTCAAATCCCGGTCCGGACGTGCTTCAAATTGCAAATTGCAGAGGGCAGGCAATCGCCTCCCTCGGCATGTATTTTTGCAACTATCATATTTTATCCATAAGCCAACTGCTTTTTATATAATGTTCATCATCATATTCGTGTCTCCCGGCGGATAACCTGAATAGAACTTACTGAAATAGCCGAATACTTCCACGGAATCCTCATAACTCCATCCCACAGTACCTATGTGGATTTTCTCCATTTTCATTCCCCTTTGAATAGCAGTCGGTTGTTCTTATCCGCAGGCTCAGCACAGCCTTTTCCGCATCAGCATGAAGGCAATTGCGGAAACAAATAGCGGTATCGCTGCACCAGCCGAAAATTCAGGCACTGGTAACTGTACCGCCATGGTCAGCGGGTTACTGGTGATGGCATAGCCTGTCCCGCCGCCGTATCTCGCCTGTGCCCTGATGTAATACGTGCCCGGAGTCGAGGGAGCGGTAACGTTCCATGAGAACGTCTGGTTCAATGATGTGACTGCCCGCTCATCATAGCTGTATGGGGCGGGATTGCCGTTGGCATCCCTTGTAATCTGCCAGCCGTCCTTCTTTATATTCCCGCTCAGGGGCAGTGTATTGTTCAGGAGGACGATGCCCAGCATGTCATCAGCCTTGTTGATGTTGCTCGTGCTGACCGTTATCACGATATTCTGCTGGCTTGTGTTATATGGTCCCGATGGGTTCGCTGTGATGGAAATGGCAGCTCCGGGAGACGAGGTTGTGTGGCAGCCAGTGCCGCACTGCCCGGGATTTGCGGGACTGCCCTTCTCGGTACTGCCTGAGAGGTCAAGGTCTTCATCCCCGCTCATGACAACCATTGTGAGCGGTGCTGTGATGGCTCCATATCCCTTGATACCCTGCCCTTTGATGCGGTCGCTGTATCTCGCATGCGATTCTATATAGTATGTGCCTGGATTTGAAGGAACTGTGACATTCCACAAATAGGTCTGGTTCACTGTTGAAAGATTACTCTTCTCATTATAATTGACCGGGATGCCATTATTGACCTCATCCCTGGTAATTGACCATCCGTCATATTTTATGTTAAACGGATACGACTGAGTATTATTTACAAGCATAATGCCAAGGATGGTGTCAGGGATACTGTTATTGTATGATGTGGCATTTATGGTGATGTTAATCTTGTGCTTTGCCGTATAGGGTCCTGCGGGGTTCACCGACATCGACAGGGCAGCACCGATGGGACCCTCATCGTGGCAGCTAACAACGCCACAGTTAGGGGGCGCCTGGCCACTCGAATTCAGGTTCAGGTCACTGCTGCCCACACCTTTGTTCTTCGCATCTGCAGGGGCTGCAAGCAGTAATATCAGCATAACCAAGAATGTAAGGGCAAGGGTGCTATGTTTCATCCTATTATCATCGCCACCTTAGTGAATACCATTCCAGTGAATATGATGAACAGTACCGCGGACAGCCGGCTGAACCGTATCTTTAATCCGAACAGCGTGGCATGAAGCTTATCTTCAAGCGGTCCCGTTAGCTCCAGATATATCAGCAGGAGTATCAGCACGATGCTGAATATCAGCCCTGCATTGAGCGAATTATTCGTACCAAGTCTCTCCGCATAATACGCCAGGGAGTTCATTGAGTTCTTCGAACTGATATAAGTGGATGAGCTCATTACCGAAGTGGAGAAGGATGCGAACGAGACAAAGCTGCTCCAGACCTGCGGGGGATAGGCAGGCAAGTCCAGCGATTTTTTATGCGAGCCCTGCCCTGAATTTGTCTTTACAAGGAAGGTTATCCTATCACCCGGCGCCGGAGCATCGGGATACAGGTACGTATATCGCTTGGAGGATTCTGGTGCCAGCAGCGCCTGTCCCTGCATCAGTGACACTCCGTTGGCATACAGCTCGTAACTTGCCACGTCATCACTTGCCGAGGGATTTTTCACGTCAAATGTAATCTGGATTGGGGCACCCTCCCTCGGCACTTCAGGCATGGCTGTGATTGTCACCGGTTCATACCGGGTATGCACACTGGCAGCAAAGCTGCCCAGTATCAGGAGGGTGAACCAGATTATTACCGTTTTGTAGAACATCCCATTCGGGCGTTTTTCTGTCATGATTAAAACTGAATATTCTTCTATAAGTCCACTACATATAAGTTTTTCGGTTAAAATTAATATAAATTTTTACTGTTTTTATTTCTTGAGGCTTCTGCCTGGATTTTAATGCCACGCGCCGATTCCAGGTCTCAGGTTTTTCCGGGAAAAGAAGCCCCTGTGCGCCAGGCGGCACACCATACATTTAAATCAAATCTCTCCGTATAGGATGTGATGCCAGGACTCAGGCACATAATCTCAATGAAGGAACTCTCCAGGGAGGACATTGAACGAATCCTGGAAAAAGCCAGAGAGCTTGAGCGGTTTGCGCGGAAAGAGCGCTCGAACATGCTCGAGGGCAGTGTGCTCGCAACCCTTTTTTACGAGCCCAGCACAAGGACGCGGTTGTCCTTTGAGACAGCCATGAAGAGGCTCGGCGGTGAAGTCATAGACATGGTGTCCAAGGAAGTAAGCTCGGCAGCCAAGGGGGAATCGCTGGCTGATACCATACGCGTGGTGGACAAGTACGCGGATGTGATTGTGCTGCGCCACCCGAAGGAGGGCTCGGCGCGCATGGCAGCAGAGTTCTCGTCCGTGCCGATAATCAATGCAGGGGATGGCGCAGGACACCACCCGACGCAGACCCGCCTCGACCTGTACACAATCATGAGGGTAAGCTGCCTTGAAGGGCTCAATATAGCGCTTGCGGGCGACCTGAAGTATGGCAGGACAGTACATTCGCTCGCGTACGCATTGTCTCTGTTCGGCGCGAACATAACACTCGTATCCCCAAAGCAGCTTCGCATACCAGAATTCATAAAAAGCGACCTGCGAGCCAGGGGTATCGGCATCAGGGAGACCGAGTCCCTTGAAAGCGTGATGAACGAGGTCGATGTCCTCTACGTGACGCGCATACAGAGGGAGAGGTTCCCTGACCATGAGGAGTACATGAAAGTCGCCGGGGTCTACAGGATAACGGGCAAGCTGCTCGACGGCGTCAGGGATAACCTGATAATCATGCACCCGCTGCCCAGGATTGATGAGATAGCCCCGGATGTGGACAGGACGAAGCACGCAAAGTACTTTGAGCAGGCATTCTACGGGGTCCCTGTACGGATGGCGCTCCTGTCGATGCTGCTGGAGGCGGAATGAGAGAAAAGGATGTCAGGGTTCTGCCCATACGCAACGGTACTGTAATAGACCACATCACGGCAGGACAGGCGCTGAATGTGCTGAAGATACTGGGCATCACGGATAAATCCAACTCGGTCGTGAGCGTGGCTATGAATGTGCCGAGCAGCGTGATAGGCACAAAGGACATCGTGAAGGTCGAGGACAGGGAGCTGATAGAGGATGAGGTCAACCGCATATCCCTCATATCGCCCAAAGCCACGATAAACATCATCCGTGGGTATGAGGTAGTGATGAAGCACAGGGTAGAGCTGCCGGCGCGCGTTGACGGCGTCGTAAAGTGCGTGAACCCGAACTGCATCTCCAACACCTCGGAGCCGGTCGTGTCGAAGTTCCTTGTCTCGGGCAAACCGGTCATGCTGCGCTGCGCCTACTGCGATTATGTGATATCAGAGAACATCGCGGCGCATCTTATATAGCCAGATAATCATGCCGGGGGGGAGATGAACCTCTCGCCCTGGAGCATATTCGTTGAGAATACCTCAGAATTCGAGTGGACAACGATGCCCCTTTTCGTTATGCTGTACGGCTTTATCTCGTGCGAATGCTCGTGCCTTCGCATCTTGGACACTTCTATCAGGTTCGTTGTGGCGCTGAGGTCGGGGTAGCGCAGGTACCGCAGCGATATCACACCGTCGGTCACGTACTCCACAAGCCCGAACTTGGAATGGTACGGGTCACCCCGCGCAGTCTCTGATGTAAGGAGTGAGGTGGCTCCGCAGTCCTTGATCACCTGCACAAGGTGCAGAAGATGGTCGCGCCGCTCGGTATCAGAGTCGTGTATCATCTCGTACATCGTTATGGAGTCTATCACGATGCGGCTTGGACCGAATGATTTCAGGAGCTCGGGCAGGTCGCTTTCAACCCGGGTGATGGTCGCCTTGATGTTCAGGGCGCTCAGTCGTATGAGCACAAGGCCGCCGCTCTCGATGTGCGGTTGCAGGTCCCAGCCGAAGGATTCAGCAGTCCTGATGACATTCTCCTCGGTCTCCTCCATGCAGATGTATATGCACTTTTCACCCTTTTCGAGCCCGGTGTGGATGAACTGCAGCCCTATTGTGGACTTGCCCGTGCCGAAAGCACCGATGACAGCCACTACATGGTTCTCGGGTATGCCGCCCCCAAGCAGCACGTCCAGACCTTCGATGCCGGTCTCAAGAAGTTCCATCGTTTTCACTTGCCCCTTACCCTTTTAATGTAAGAAACCTCATATCCTACCTGCGGTGTGATGGCGGTCTCGAACTTTACAATATTGTCAGCCTCAAGCTGGGGGAGCAGCCCCCTGAACTTCTTCACGTACATCGACCTCTGCCGCAGTGACGTCCCCATGTTCTCCCACCCGAACATCAGCACGCCGTCGGCGCATTCCATGATCTCTTCCTGTTTCCCGTTCTCGAAGACCCCGTTGTTCAGTATCGCATATACCAGCCCGTTCCAGCGCTTCGACACCTTTTGCAGCCCCCGGAGGAACGAAATCATGTCCCTCCATTTCATCGTATCAGAGCAGTACTGTGCGAGCGCTGTAAGCGAGTCTATGATCACGACTGAGCTCGAGGCGGTCTCGTCCATATAGTGCACGAGCGAATCTATGAGATTCTTCTCGGTCTCGTTGCTTTTCAGCTGTTCGAACGAGACCTTGGACTCGGTCACCCATGCCGCAGGTACCGGCGACTTCATGAAGTACATCCATGAGAAGTCCTTGAACTCCAGCCTTTTCTGTAATGATTGGTAGTGCACGTCTGAGAATGCGTTTTGTATCTCGTTAAGGATATCCTCCCGGGACTTTGTTATTGAGATATAGCATATCTTCTCTGGTATAACCGTGTCGCCGTTTTTAAATCTTCCACCTTCAGCCAGCTTGAAGGCTGACGTATATGCGAATTCCACGTGCCCTGACCCCTCCTCGCCAAGAAGTATGACGAAAGAGCCAGGCGGAAAGCCGCCCTTGATGATAGGGTCGAGCGACTCAATACCAGTTGGTATCTTTTTCATCCCGGGTCCTTTTATGTCAAAGCGTTTGTTCCAGCATCAGAGATATACTTTACTGTGATGATGGCAAACATTTAATACCTTACTGTAACACTGTAAAAAGTATAAAGTATGACCCGCAGTAAAAAAAGTGCAGAATCCGGCGAAACCGGGAAAATGGGAAATGAACAGGAAATGGTATATGACCTGTTCAGGGACTTTTACGATTACCTTAAACGCCTGCGCAGGGGTAGCATGCAGCTGGAGCCGTATGACAGCGCGAAATTCGGGGAGCTCGTCAAGTTCAGGGAGCCTGATGGCTATACCGAGGTTGAGCGCTACTGGGTGAACGAGCCTTTTGCGTTCGTCAGCATTCTGTACAGCGAGGAGAAAAAGGAGCATATTTATTATACAGTCGAGCCCGAACTGACGCTGTTCGAGCGGACTGTGCTTGAAACCGTACATGAGAACATCCTTGACATGCTGTCGCTTGAGGATGCCACTTCAGGGGTCCCCAGGGAACATGTACTGGAAGAAAAGACCATCAAACTGCTTGACGGGTATTCGATTGACATCGAGATGCCATCAGTCCACAAAGTGCTGTATTACGTGAAGAGGAACTACACCGGTTTCGAGCGAATCGACCCCATGATGCGCGACCCCGACATAGAAGATGTCTCGTGCGACGGCGTGGGGGTTCCCATATTCCTGTACCACAGGAAATACCAGAACATAAAGACCAATGTCACCTTCGAAGAGAAAAGGCTTGACCAGTTCATCATAAAACTTTCGCAGAAATGCGGGAAGCATGTGTCCATCGGTGAGCCGCTTGTGAACGCTGCGCTGCCGGATGGCTCAAGGCTCAACGCCACGCTTGGAAGGGAGGTGACGTTCCGGGGCGGCTCGTTCACTATACGGAAGTTCCGCCAGAGCGCGTTCACGCCAGTTGACCTTGTGGAGTACGGCACCGCATCGCCAGAAATGCTCGCCTTCCTGTGGCTTGCGGTCGAGAACGGCAAGAGCATGATATTCGCAGGCGCTACAGCTGCTGGAAAAACGTCATCCATGAACGCCGTGTCACTCTTCATACCTCCAATGGCGAAAATAGTCAGTATAGAGGATACCCAGGAGCTGCGCCTCCACCACCTGAACTGGATTGGAAGCGTCACGCGTGAATCGTTCGTGAAGGCGAGCGTACGCGACATTGACATGTACGAACTCCTGCGCCAGGCGCTGCGCCAGAGACCCGAGTACATCATAGTGGGTGAGATACGTGGTAAGGAGGCGCTGACGCTGTTCCAGGCAATGAACACAGGGCATACCACCTACTCGACCATGCATGCCGACTCCGTGTATGCGGTCGTGAACAGGCTCGAGGGCGAGCCCATCAACATTCCCAGGGTGATGATGCGCGCACTCGACCTGCTATGCATCCAGGTACTCGTGCATGTGAACGGCAGGCGCGTACGGCGGATGGAGTCCATAGTCGAGTTCACTGGCATTGACCCATCCTCGAACGACCTCATGTTCAACGACCTGTTCAAGTGGGATCCCGCAAGCGACAAGTTCAGGAAGAGCGGTAAGTCGTTCGTTCTGTCAGAGATAATGAACAAGCGGGGATGGAGCGAAAAGCAGCTAAACACCGAACTCAAGAACCGGCAGAGGATTATCGAGCATCTTGTCAATACCAACATTAAGGACGAGGCTGATGTCGTGCTGATGATCCAGTCGTATTACGTGGACCCTGATAAGGTCATCTCGGAGATCGGCTGATGTTACGGTTCGCATACTCGCTTTTCGGAGGCATTGTAAGGAAGGAAGGGCATAAGTATGACCACCTGAAGGGGCTGCTGCGGCAGGCGCACATCCATACTCCGGTAGATATGTACGTGAGCATGACGTACCTTGTCTCGCTGATATCCGGACTGGCAGGCGGTTTTTTGGGATTCCTGATAGCTGCAGTGATCGTCCGCAGCGCGGGACGGTTGACAGTGCCAGCCAACATAGTCCCGTTCCATTTTAGCAGCCTGAGCATACCCTACAGGGATGTGGTCGTCATGTTTTTACTCACTGCCATATTCTTTGCGATATTCTGGTTCATGGCACACTATTTCGTGCTCATTTATCCTGAACTTGTGTCGGGCGGGCGGAAGGGTAAGATAGACATGACCCTGCCGCATGCGGTGGCATACATGCATGCCATGAGCAAGGGCGGGATGAACCTGCTCGACATCATGCGCTCTCTCGGCAGGAACAGGAGCGTGTACGGAGAGACCGCAGAGGAGTTCGCGTACATTCTCCTGGATACGGATTACTACGGGCTCGACCTCGTAACTGCGCTGCGGAATGCAGCGATAAGCACGCAATCATCCAAACTGAGAGATTTCCTGGACAGCCTGCTCTCGGTCATTGACAGCGGTGGCGACCTCGAGAGCTTTTTTGCGATTACTGTTGAAAGCTACCAGAGAGTGGCAAAGCACGAGCAGGACACCTACCTNNGTGGCGGGTCCCCTGCTACTGATAACATTGCTGATAGTCATGGGAATCGTGGGCTCGTTCACCATCCTTTACCTGCAGCTCATGGCGTACCTCATAATACCCGCCAGTGCGATAGCTTTCAGCCTGCTTCTGAGCATAATTTCCATAGGGAGCGACATCTTCCGGGTGAACATACAATCATCAGCAAGAAGATTGGATGAGTATGAGGACGTAAGGTCGATAAACGTACCTGAGGATGGGAAGAACTTGCGGCGGCTGCTGCGGGGGTTGCGCTGGACACAGCTAATCGAATCCCAGAAGAACCCGCTGAAGCCCATGTTCGCGGAACCTGTGCACTCATTCTACCTGTCAGTGCCGCTTGCTCTCCTGTTCCTCGCCTCGACGCTGTACCCGTATATCGACGACCTCAGGATTGATGTCGTTGATGATAATATCATTATCGCAGTCATTATAATACTGGCGCCGTTCTCGCTATTCCATGAGCTGCAGGTCATGCGCATGAAGAGGATAGAGGCATCCATCCCGGATTTCCTCCGGAGGCTTGCGGTCATCAATGAAATCGGTATGCCGCTCACCCGTGCCATCGAGATCATCTCGAACCTGAACATAGGCGTGCTCAGCAGCGAAATCAGGCTCATCAACAAGGACATAAAGTGGAGAGGCTCCGTATCCGATGCGCTCATGAAGTTCGAACGCCGCATGAGGACTGCTGGCATATCAAGGGCGATTACCCTGATAACGAGAGCCAACGAAGCGACCGGGAATATCAAGGAGGTTCTCAAGATAGCTGCGAACGATGCCGCACTTGCGGAAAAGCTGCGGAGCGATAAGTTCAGCTCGATGATATCATATACCATGGTCATTTACATAGCGTTCGGTGTCTTTATCCTGATACTGGTCGTGCTTTCCAAGGCGTTCCTGCCGCTTCTGCCGTCTGCGGATTCGCTGACAGACGTGGACATGACAATGATCGGTTTTATAGACGTGAATGAGTACACGCGCCTCTTCATGCACGCATCGGTCATCCAGGGCTTCTTTTCCGGGCTCATAGCCGGACAGATGGGTGAGGGGAATGCATACAGCGGAATAAAGCATGCGCTTGTGATGGCACTTGCTGCATACCTGATTTTCACGGTGGTGATGTGAAACGGCTGCCAGAATGATGTGTTACGACGACAGGGCGGTATCTGAGGTCGTTGGCGCCCTGCTCCTGCTCGGCATAGCGGTTCTCGCCCTGAGCGCAATACAGATGTACCAGGTGCCCGAATGGAACGCAGGCGTGGAGAAGCAGCATTTTGAGCAGGTGTACAGTGACATGTTCTGGCTCAGGGAAATCACGAGCAGGGTGGCGAACAGCGGCATACCTGAATCCGCGAGCATCCACATGGGCACGAGCTATCCTGACCGCATGTTCCTTCGCAATCCTGGCAGGGGCGTTTACGGCACGCTGACAACGTACCCTCTAAGCATAAACGTGACGTACAAGTACGGTAGCACCGCAGCCACAAGGAATTTTACGTCATATGGAATAATTTACGAGCCATACGGGAAAGAAAGCTATCCTTCACTGGTATTCGAAAACGGAGCCCTGGTTAAGTCGTTTAAGCAATCCAACCTGACTCAGGACGAACAGACCCTGATAACGAGAGACAATATTTTTGTTCCGGTCATCGGGGGCAGGGCAAAGTCGGTGTCGTCAATGGACATCGAGACCCTGAACGTGGTCCCGTACGAACTGAATAACATATCAATGGTAAAAGTTGATTCCATAAATATCTCAATAGAAACACGTTATCCCGGTGTATGGAGTGAACTTCTTGCGAATGCGTCTCCTCCAGCAGGCACTACCGTAAACGTATCAGGAAATCGGATACAAATATCGAATTTCCCTGGCATCGGGCAGAAGCTGAAGCTGCCAGAGGATGTCCGGGGCGAGCAGTTGTATTCCGGGCTCATGACTCTGGATATTTCCAATGTGGTAAGCTCGGGACCGACCGGTCCGCAGGGGGTAGAAATAACAGGTAAGAACCAGGAGATGCGGAACCTTCCGGCAAGTTTGAGCACGACAAAGTTCATAATCCAGAACATAAGCCTGGACAATGAGAGTTTTTCAGGCTGCTGTTCGGACACGTCCAACTATTTCACTTTGAACGTAAAGGACAGTTCGGGACATGAGTGGGAAGTAAAGGTAAAATTCGGAGATAATGCAGCGAGAGCAAACCAAACAAAACCATATCCTGTACCCACTCAGACGTTTACTCCTCCCCCCTACCCGCCTGAAATAAATCTCACAACTTGGTACCAGTCGTATCCATTTATAGGAACTCCCAACAGGCTCATCATAAAAGACTGGGACAGGGGCATCATTTCGTTCAATATTCTGGTCACATAATATATAATTCGATGATTCAGGCGCGTTTTCCGCTTGTTTTCTTCCCGCGGCTCTTCAATTCCTGTAACACTTCCTTTGCGCCCTTCTCCCGAAGCTCCTTCCGCAGCCTCTGCCCCTCATGCAGGAACAGCAGCGCATCCCGCTCAATGCGTGCGCGGAACTCGGGGTCGAGCTTGGCGCCCGTACCCTCCCCCGGGCATTCTATGACAGGTGCGAGCGTGAGGATGGGCTCATCGGTGTACTTGACATCCGCGACTTTGAAAGGCAGGAGCCTGCACACAAGCGGCTCGGACTCGCGTATCGTGCACCTGTATCCCGAAAGGAATATGCATCTCCCATTTTTTCCCTTTAGCCTGAACGTGCCCGTGCTTTCATCGAAAACCGCAAACTCGTCAAACGATTTCCCAAGTTTTGAGATGTTCTCGATATCGTGCAAGGTGAGCTGTATCCCATCAGTGCAGCACTTTGCCTCGCAGGCATTGTAGTCGCACGTCCACCCCACGTCTCTGAGGATGCGTATCATGATTCTATGGTTGTGTTTTTATTGGATTTAAACCTGCTCCATGAGGCTGCGGTGTGATAAAAACACAAGAATTATCTACCATCAGAATCAAGACTTTTACAGGGGTTCTGGAAAGCCTTATGCTCTCATGCGTACCAGTACATCGAACTTTATCCTGAAGAGATAACAGATGACACGAATAAAACTCCCTGTAATACAATTGCCTGATATCCAGGCGAACCTGCCTGACATACCCATAAGCCTGACACGTGTGGGGGTAACAGACGTGAAGAAGCTTGTTGAGGTCGCGCGCAGGGAGAAGCGCCCAATAATCCTGATATCCACTTTCGACATATTCGTTGACCTCCCCCAGGACAGGAAGGGAGCCAACCTGTCACGGAACTTCGAGGCGATAGACGAGGTGCTTGAAGAAGCTATACGCGCGCCCGTTTGCGAAATCGAGGAGCTGTGCGGAGAGATTGCACGGCGGCTCCTGGGCAGGCACGAGTATGCGTCCAGGGCAGAGGTGCGTATGAGGAGCGAGTACATCATCAAGCGGCAGACGCCTGTGACGAAAATACGCAGCCAGGAGGTCACATATATATTCGCTGAAGCCACGGCTGAGCGCGGGGACGGGAACAATGTGGTCGTGAGAAAGCTCGTGGGTGCGGAGGTGCTCGGCATGACAGCCTGCCCCTGTGCGCAGGAGATAATGAGGGATAAGGCAAAGCAGGAGCTTCTGTCGCTTGCGGTCGATGAGGCTGTGATAGGACAGTTCCTTGACCGCGTGCCCATGATAACCCATAACCAGCGGGGAAGGGGGACTATCTCAATTGAGGTTCACGATAGCGATTTCGTGTCGCTTGAAAAAATAATCGAGATCATCGAGCAGTCCATGAGCTCGCGCATATTCGAGCTTCTCAAGCGCTCGGATGAGGCACAGATAGTCGAGACCGCGCACAGGAACCCCAAGTTCGTGGAAGAC
>DUGO01000132.1 GCA_013331375.1 Candidatus Methanoperedentaceae archaeon
GTATGAGCCCGCGCGCGCCACTTTTCGCAAGCCTGACCGCCTTTCCGTAGAGGTCGCCCGTCTCCATGTGTTCCAGGTAATGCGATGCGCAGTGCCGGCAATTAAGCCTGCATGCCCTGCCCGTGAGCGAGAACGGGACGAACGGGCGGGGATAAAAAGTAACGCTGCCTGACCCCCTTTCATGCCCCTTCTTTTGCCTCTCCTGCACCTCCCGCCTTTTCAGGAACGCCTCGCGCACATCGTCCTCAAGCGCCCCAAGNNTGATGTGCGCAGGCAGTTGTTCCCTGTAAAATCGTTCCCCGGTATCTCTGCGCAGGATTGGTTCAGGCATCAATGACATTCCTGTCTATGAGACCGGTAAGAAGAGCCCTGCATTTCTTTTCAGCTTCATCGCCCGGTAGCCCGTACTTTGTGCTTATGAATCCTGTGATGTCAGAAAGGCTTGATCCGCCACTGCTCTTGTCCAGCATGTCCTTTGCAAGGTCTGATACTGTGAACACACGGTTGGCAGCGGTATCGAACAGCACATTGGTCCTCCCTTTTTGGAGGTCTCCCACCTGAGAGGCTCTTGCCATTTCGCCGTGGATGATATTCGCGAGATTGAAGTTGAACGTACCCAGGAAAACGCCATCCCTGAGTACAGGGAATATCCCGCTGCTCTTTTTATCCAGCCCTGGTTTCCCACGGTCTGGTTTTCTATTCTGCCTCTTCTGCTTCGCATAAACCCGCGCCAGGAGCCGGGACAGGTCGGGCACGCTTTGCCCTGCTTTGTAATGAGAGATATACAGGAAGAGATGCTCCCTGTCGAGATTGCTCCATATCTGGAAATCGGCATAGCTCTTCGACAGTGCACTGTCGAACTCTGCGAGAACGCGTTCGATATCCCGCTTTGACATGCCCCCAGATACCTCATAATCATACCAGAGCGATAGGTCGATGTCGCCCTCACGATTGACTTTTCCCACACCGAACTTCTGCGGGTCCTCGTACACCTTTGAGTGCCTTGTGAGCTGGAAGCTGCCGTATGACATTGACCTGACAGACCGCTTATTCGAAAGGATGAATTCCATCGTCTCCCTCGCCTCAGCCAGCGTCTCGGTCGGAAAGCCGAAGATGAGGAATAGATGCGTCCAGATACCTGCATCCGTGCACGCTCTCGTGATGCCGGGCACGATGGCTTTCCTGATGCCCTTGTCCATGCATCCGAGTACTCTCTCGTTTGCCGACTCAAGCCCGAAATAGAGCATACTGCAGCCTGCTGCAGCAAGCTTCCTTGTCAGCCGGGCGTCCATTGCTGGTTCGAACCTTGAGTCTGCAAGCCAGGATATGCCAAGCTTATTTGCGAGAAGCCTGTCAGAGAGCGCATTCATCAGTGCTGGTGAGACGCCCTCATCCTGGAAGGTGAAGAAGGATGTGCCGTATTTCTCCTTCAGCAAACGCAGGTCATCGAGCAGCCTGTCCGCATCCCTGGGGCGGTACCTGCCTGAATAGCCGTAGCCATGGTCGCAGAAGGTGCACCGCCTCCAGTAGCAGCCCCTGGATGAGAGGACGGGTATTACAAGATGGGGTGAGAAGTACAGCCCGAGCGGTAAGCCGTCAAAGCAGGGAGTGGGCAGCGCATTGACATCCTCGCCCTGCGGGCTTATGCTGTTCACTTTCAGGCTGTCGCCATCTCTGTATATCAAGTTGGGCACTTCCTCTATGGGAGAGCCCTGCTCAAGATGGTTTACAAGCCCGAGAAGCGGTGTCTCGCCCTCATGCACTATCACGCTGTCAAACACGGAAAATAGATCATGGTTGCCTGATATTTCGCTGATGAGGCGGGTGAATACGCTGCCGCCGACGTTTATGTGAATGCTGCTGTCTGCCTTTTTTATCAGGCTTGCAAGAGTCAAGCCCGGTATGAGCTGGCTGGTATTGATTATGGATATGCCCACAAGCTCCGGTTTTTTCTCAAGTATACTGGGGATTTTTTTTTCAAAATAGTCTATGAACAGGTTCTCTTCCCTGTCATTTATGGCTAACATCACGGATTTGCTCGAGCGGCACGAATGGCGCATGTCGTACGCATGGAACGTGAGGCTTGTGGAGAAATATGCAGACGATGCGAGCCTGAGCCCGAGCTCAAGCACCCTGAACGCACCGAAAAGCTTCTCGATGTCGTAGAATCCCTTTTTGTCCCTGACGACCTGCTTGGCGCCGTCCACCTCGTCGAGTATGTACTCCCCGAAAAGCATTGAAGTGCCGAGCGCCGCATATTCTTTCTGCTTCTCAGCCGGAAGAGAGCTGCCGGATTCCAGTTCTTTGAACCGCTTGCGAGCCCTGTCAAGAAAATCCGATAGCGTCCGGCGGCTTAAAAGGTCATCGAAAAACGTGACGTTGAGGTCTGTCTGCCCGACTTCACAGTCGTTCGCCAAAAGATATGCTGTGAGCGCTGGAAGGCTCAGGTACGGCTGCGTGGGTATCCACTGTGGCGGGAACAGCAATTCTGTGAACATCCGGTTCATGTATCGCCCGTCCGGTCTTAAACATTCCCCATACCCAAAAGTATTGATACACGCGGCACAGATGAGAGGACGCACATGCAAGAAGACCTGCTCAGAAAACACGGCTATCATATCGTGGGAGGGCACAGCGCTGTCAAGCCGTGCCTGTGGCTCGGCAAGTCCCTGCGTGGCGAGGGCGGCTGCTACAAGTCGAAGTTCTACGGCATCAAATCCCACAGGTGCATGCAGCTCACGCCCGTGCTCGACTGCACGCATCGGTGCCTGCACTGCTGGCGCCCGTTCGAGGTCTCGCTCTCATGCGATAACTGGGACTCCCCATCCGATATCGTAAATGGCTGCCTGCATGAGCAAAGTCGCCTGGTCTCAGGATACGGCGGCATGGACTCCGTGGACAGGGTGCTCTGGAGTGAGGCGCGCGAGCCTGCGCATGCGGCAATATCGCTTGCAGGCGAGCCCACGCTCTATCCGCACCTGCGGGAGCTTGTGGATGAGCTCATGTCACACAGCATCACAACTTTCGTGGTGAGCAACGGCACAAACCCGCAGGCTATCCGGGACATACGCCCGACACAGCTCTATATCAGCATAAATGCACCCAGCCGCGAGATATATACGAAGGCATGCGTGCCAGTGACCGATGGCTGGGATAACATTATGGAATCGCTCGGGTACCTTGCACGCTCTGCATCCCGCACTGCGGTGCGCATCACGCTTGTGAGGAGCCTGAACATGATTGACCC
>DUGO01000201.1 GCA_013331375.1 Candidatus Methanoperedentaceae archaeon
CGACAGGGCTGCGCTCATGCGGCTGGGTAAAATCATTGACGTAGGCGATACAGATACTGTTCTGTCAAAGCTCACACAGAAGGAGCGAGAGGAAGCCCTCAAAGGAATTTCAAGGGAGCTATAATAGGTTTAAGTTCTTGAAGCCCATCATATTCCTGGAGGATACTACGTGGGTACCATATTCGTAGAGGTCAATGAGCAGAAAATAGAACTCAATGAAGGAAGTACGTTGAGGGATGCGCTCAGCCTGACAGGAACGCCTCACGTAGAAGGTACGATTATCGGTATCATAAAGGGGAGCTCTGAAAAAAAAGAGATAGCGACCGCGGAATACAGGCTTGAGACATCAAAGGGTGAAATCAGGATAGAGCTTGACCCGCATGCGGCAGAGTTCGGTACCTGGACTGCGAGCATAGGCAGCCTGAAGGGCTCAAAGGTTCACTGGGTAAGCCCGGATACGGTCGCAATAGGACCTGTCAGCACAGGCATCACTCCCAAGAAGGGCGAGTTCGAGTTCGACAGGTATGATGTACATTTCGGCGCGGGCGGATACGATGCAAAGAATACGCACCTGCACCTCTCAAAGCTGAGGCACATATCGGATTACGGGGCAGGCAGGAGCGTTATCGGTAAAATGATCACAGGGAAAAGTGTAATCCAGAAGCTGGCAGTCGGGGATGAGCTTTTGCAGATAGTCCCAATCGTGAGATGGGAAGAGATGTTCGAGACTGCAAAGACAACGGATGTATCCACAGTACTTGAGGACGGGATGAAGGTATTCACGCGATTTGTGGTGAAAATGGCGCCTGAAGCCCCTGCAGGCTGCGAGCACTTCCTCGGTCTTGTGAGATTCGGCACGTTCAGGGTAGATGAAGCCACAAACACCTACCTGTCGGATGACAGGATGAAGGGAGAGATATGCCCGTACGAGCACTGGGAAGCAAGGACGGAAGGCACGGTTGCGGTGCGCACTGAGGGTATTGGGCTCGGCAGGGCTTTCGTGATGAAAGGTACGCGGATATCAAGCCCTGTGCATTCGATAGTCGGACACGTGACCTCAGGCATAGAGCTTGTGAAGATGGCTGGAAAGAGTGACCTCCTTGAGATACGAACCGAACCGGAGCGTGTTATGATTCTCGGCATGGGATTCGAAGAAGCTTCGCGCGTGCTCGGGGAGCGGGGCATTGAGATTGAGAAGAGCGGCAACGCCGGTAACGATGCAATCATCGTTGAGCAGGAGCCAGATACTACCATGGGAATCATAAAATCCGGCACTGTAAAAGCCACTGGTGTCAGCTCAAGCCAGATACTGAACATAAAATTCTATTATGACCTTGCGCCAGCGTCAGTGGAGTATTTCAGGCACTCGATACGGCTGAAAGACCGTCCCCTGGGCGCGCTGCCTGTGTACCTGACCTACGAGAATACGATACTGCTCAAGGCTACGAAAGGGGCTGAAGCTTATAAGGAAATACAGCCCGAGAATACGCCCAAGACGGCGGTTAAGGCCGGGGAGGTGGGCGTTACTAACCAGGCTGCAAAGAGGTACGGTCTTATCGGCGTGAAGCTCATTGACGATGCAAGGTATGGTCCCACAGGTGAAAAGTTCGAGTGCACCAACATAGTCGGCACACTGCTGGAGCCGGACAGGTTGAAAAACGTAAAAAAGGATGATGTCGTGTATCTGCGTGAGGTACGATGAGCCGGATTACAAAGATGATAGTGGTACGCTCGGATAAGATACTGCCAAGCGATGTGCNNAGATATACGAGCTCAGGACGAATGCCATAGTCAAGGAAACCTGCTTTGGGGTGATGGTCACGGGCGAGCAGGAGGAAGTCGATGGGCTCGTAAGGCAGGTGAGGGCTCTTGACCCGTTCGGCATCTTCGTCAAGGAGCGGGCGTTCGCACCCGGGGAGACGTTCCGTTGCAGGGCGACGCGTGGCGGCGGTCCGAGACCCGGGTTCCACAACCTTGAGCGTGAAGATAAGAGGCTTCCTGGCATCATCGAAGGGTTGAAGGCAGTTGAGCGGGGAGAGATACCCCCTGCGAGGAAGGCGAGAAAGAAACTGAGAGTCGATAAGCTAAAAGAGATAATCCAGCAGAGTTGAGATGAGAATATGGCAAATGTTTTCATATATCCCACGAACAGCCTGATACTGTACGACCTTGTGGAGAGGTTCGGTCATAAGCCGCTTGCGGTAATGCAGGAGATTAAGCAGCGCCTGGATAAACCAGGGCTTGACTCACCGCCACTCAATATCACGCCTGAAGACCCGAAACTCGGGCTGAAATATGCTGCAGTTGAAGTACCATCCGGAGTCCGCGGCAGGATGGCTCTCATCGGTCCTCTCATACAAAATGCGGATGCTGCTATAATCGTCAGGGACCCGGACATCTCGTTCGGGTGCATGGGATGCGCGCGGACGAACGAGCTTGTAAACTTCCTCGTGCGGGCGAGGAGAATCCCGACGCTTGAGCTTGATTACCCGACTGACGAGGATGAAGGCAGGCATTTCGTCTACATGATTTCCGAGTTCCTGAAATCATTCGGGGGTGAGAAAGAATGACGCTTCAGGTCTCGATGGTAAGGATAGCGCTGCTGGCTTGCGGTTCAGAGTATAGCGGCATTGAGAAGGAGATAGAGAACGCTGCAAAGCAGGTAAATGCAGCCATCATCTTCCCCGAGGTAGCGATAGAGGACGTTGAGACGATAGAGGAGGAGTTCGGGCTCAAGGTTGCAAGCCCTGACCTGAAGCTCATGATGGCAAGGGCAAAGTCTGTTGTGGACGGCAGGACAAAAGTCGATGCAGTCTTTGTCGCAACATGCTTCAGGTGTGCCGAGGCAGCCATAGTCAGGGGCGAGGTGCGAAGGTACATCTATGAGCACTCAAGCATACCGGTCATCAGCTACTCGTTCACTGAGCGTACGACGGCTGGCACGCTGCTCACGCGAATGGAGGCGCTCACAACCACAGCAAGGCGGAAGAGCCTGCTCGCACGCGAGGCGCAGACCGGTCTCACTGCAGGTATAGACTCAGGCTCAACCACGACCAAGGCTGTTGTGATGAAGGACAACCGCATAGTGGGCTTTGGCTGGGTGCCCACGACCAAAGTCATTGAGAGCGCTGAAAGCGCATACGATAAGGCGCTGGAAGAAGCAGGCGTGTCGCGAAATGACATAGAGGCGCTGGGGACAACCGGCTACGGGCGCTTCCTTGTGGGC
>DUGO01000199.1 GCA_013331375.1 Candidatus Methanoperedentaceae archaeon
CCACTGCGGGGCAAGCACAACATAGCCCTCTCGTGCAAGGTCATCGCTCATGTTGCGGTAGCCCGGCTCAAGCCCGTTGAAGGAATGGAGAAGCACGACAGCAGGCTTCATCGCAGTGTTATCGGGCGCAGACAGGTATGCGGGATAGATCTGGTTCCCGCTCTCGATATTAACAGTTGTGCTATTGATACGCGTTTCAATTCCAAATTTCCNNTGTGCAGCCTGATACAGCCACAAGCAGTACCATGCATATGAGCAATGTCCTCATGATGACTTCTCCCCATATCTGACAATCGTTTCACATGTCGTATAAGCTTTATGGGTGAAAACGCACTGCTTGCCTTGGCTTGCATTTTCATCTCTGGAATTATCGATGCCATTGCATGCAACACAACCTTTAAACCGCATGATTGCAGAGTATGCCTGTCATGGTCTTAGATAAATTGGGCAGCATGCTACAGGACTCGCTGAAAAAGCTCGTGGGAGCGGGTCGCATCGACGAGCATGTGGTCGGGGAAGTGGTCAAGGATATCCAGCGTGCGCTTCTCTCTGCAGACGTGAACGTAAAGCTCGTTATGGAGCTGTCATCGCGCATAAAGGAGAGGTCGCTGAAGGAAGCACCACCAGCAGGCATGAATCCCAGGGAGCATGTGGTGCGCATAGTGTACCAGGAGCTCATGGCGATACTGGGCAGGGGCTCGGACATCAAGCTGGCTCCCCAGAAAATACTCATGGTCGGGCTCCAGGGCAGCGGCAAGACCACGACCACTGCAAAAATTGCCAAATATTTCAAGCGCAAGGGGTTGCGCACTGGCGTGGTGGCTGCGGATACCTTCAGACCGGGAGCCTACGACCAGCTAAAGCTACTGTGCGAGAGAGCAGGTGTGGCGTTCTACGGCGAAAAGGATAACAAGGACTCGGTAGGGATAGTGAAAAAAGGTCTTGCCGGGCTTAAGGACAATGAAGTGATAATCATCGATACCGCCGGGCGCCATGCGCTTGAATCCGACCTCATAGCCGAAATGGAGCAGATAAATCTCGCAGCAAAGCCTGAGCATAAAATCCTTGTGCTTGATGCTGCAATCGGTCAGCAGGCAAGCGTACAGGCTGCTGCTTTCAACCAGTCCATTGGCATTACAGGAGTGGCGATAACAAAGCTCGACGGCACTGCAAAGGGCGGCGGCGCGCTGTCTGCGGTGTCCGAGACCGGCTCGTCCATCGCATTCATCGGCACGGGTGAGACCATCGACGATATCGAGAAGTTCGAGCCTGACAGGTTCATCTCCCGCCTGCTCGGCATGGGGGACATAAAATCGCTCATCGAGCGCGCGGAGGAAGTGATAACCGAGGACGATTTCGATGTCGAAGCCATGATGCGTGGCAAGATTACGCTCAAGGATGTCTATAAGCAGATGGAAGCCGTGAACAAGATGGGACCGCTCAAGCAGGTGATGCAGATGGTTCCCCTGGGCAAGCTCGGCATCAACGTCACTGACGAAATGTACAGCGTCACAGGCGAAAAGATGAAAATGTACAAGGTCCTGATGGACTCGATGACAGAGGATGAGCTGGAGGACCCGCGTATTATCGGTAGCTCGCGTGTGCTTCGCATCGCGCGCGGCTCGGGCAGGAAACCCGAGCATGTGAGGGAACTCCTGAAATACCACAGGACGATGCAGAAGGCGATGAAGGGCATGCGCGGCGGCAAGTTCAATATGCAGAAGATAATGAAGAAATTCGGCCAGTGATACCTGTCCTGCGGGCACACTTATATCCGTTGCGGCTGTATTGGACACATTCGTAAAATGAGGTGATATACATGGTCAACGTGGCGATTATAGGCGCAGAAAAGTCTGGCAGGACGTCGCTTGCTGCCAAGCTCGGCAAGAAGGGCACGGAATCCGACGTTGTGCTCTACAACTTCTCAAAAGGCGACCGGACATACGTTTTCGCGGACGCAAAAGAGTACCCGAAGTCATTGAAATCGCTTGTGACCGTGCTTGGCATATCAGATACTGCGCTCCTGTGCGTATCGCCTGAAGGTCTTACTGCACAGACGGGGGAATGCATTGTCGCTCTTGACCTCCTGGGATTCGGGAAGGGTATCATCGTCCTCACCATGTCTGACAAATCGAACCCGTTTGCGCTTGAGGAGCTCGGCAAAAAGCTGAAAGCCATGACAAAGGGTACAGCGCTTGAGAGCTGGGATGTGGCTGCGGTCTCCACGGTCAGCTTCGACGGCATGGAGGCGCTCAAGGAGCGGTTCTTCGGCATCGGGGAGGAGATATTGAAGGCGAAAGCTGGCAAAGCCGATGCGCCGCCGCGCGTCATAATAGACCACATCTTCAACGTCACAGGCATAGGCTGCGTAATCCTCGGTGCGGTCATTCAGGGAACAGTGCATGTGCATGACCAGCTCACAGTCTTCCCTGTCAGGAGGGAGACCGAAATCCGCTCCATACAGATGCAGGACGTGGACGTGAAGTCCGCGCAGGCAGGTGACAGGATTGGGGCTGCGCTCAAGGGCGTCCAGCCCAAAGAGCTCGACAGGGGTTTTATAATATCCAGGGGCGAGCAGGTCTCTTCCAGGCTGGCTCTTGATTGCGTACTGACAAAATTCACCTCCGGTCTCGGTGTGGGAGATACTGTCCATGTCTTTTCAGGGCTCCAGTCAACACCGGCGCGGGTGACCGGGCTTTCGAAGGACGGGAAGGATTGCGTGAGCGTAAAGGGCGGCGAGCGGTGCAGAGTGGCGCTTGAAGCGTCTGCAGAGCTTGCATTCAGCCCGGGGGACAGGCTGCTCCTTGCAGAGCTCAACAATCCGAAGCAGAGGTTTATCTGCGGGTGCATCCCATAAGCAATCCAGGAGCCATTGCAGCCACCGCACTTGTAACTAATCTGACTGAATCCAGCTTTTGCTCACAGAAAAACTATATCGGTCTGGGTGTCAATTATTTCAGCATGCGAGGGAAGACGGAACATGCGATGACCGTGGGGCTTGTGTCAAGGTGCGATAGACCTGAAGTGCTTGAGATGGCGCGCAGGATAATCGACCACCTGTCCCCGAAAGTGAAAGTTGTCGTTGACACAAGGACTGCAGAGGCACTCGGCATCAGGGGAGCCCATGTGAGAAAGATGCGCGAAGCAGGGGCAGAGATGCTTATCTCGATAGGCGGGGATGGCACGATACTGCGTGCCATACAGAAGATGGAAGACCCGCTCCCGATTCTCGGCATAAACATGGGCACCATCGGCTTCCTTGTGAATGTTCCGCCTGCCGATGCCATTGAAGTGATAGACAGGGCGCTTGCCGGATTCAGGATTGAGGAGCGCTCAAGGCTGTCGATTAAGCTGAACCGGGAGGAGCTGCCCTGTGCGACAAATGAAGTAGTCCTCATAACCGCGCGACCTGCAAAGATACTCTCGTTCAGGATAATGATCGATGATAGCGAGCTTGAGGAGCTCAGAGCCGACGGTGCGGTGATAGCCACATCCACTGGCTCGACTGCATACGCAATGAGCGCGGGAGGACCCATAGTCGACCCCAGGGTCGATGCCACTGTCATAGTCCCCCTCGCGCCGTTCAGGCTCTCAGCCAGACCATGGGTCGTGCCGGCTGCGAGCGTTATCCGCATCAAGCTCTGCCTGCCTGAGAAGGATGCAGTTGTGGTCATAGACGGGCAGTACACAGGGAGCATGAAGGAAAAAGACGTGCTCACCATCACAAAAGCTGCGGTGCCCGCGCGATTTGTTGCGCTGCACGAGGACTTCTATGCAAAGGTCAGGGACAAGTTGCGGTGAATTAGGGTAAAATGATTTCACCGGTCCGCTCATAGACGCGAAGCCCAACAGGCAGGCTTTTTGCGAACTCATCTGAGCCAAGCGCTTCAAGAAAACGCTTTATCACGTCTTTTCCAAGGAGCTTTTCGGGTATCAGGAAATCGTACTCCTCATCCGCTATCTTGATGAACCCGAGCCCGTTCATCTCAGCCACAGACCTGATGCCGATGCCTGCATCCGCCCTGCCGAGCTTCACTGCAGATGCCACCGCACTGTGCGTCTTTGCTTCTGTCTCGTAGCCACCGATGCGGGAACGCAGTTCTTCAAAGCTCATCCCCAGCCCTGCCGCAGCCTCCCGCAGCTTCATGTCAGTGAGCAGGCGCGTGCCTGAGCCCCTGTTCCTGTTGATGATGATTTTGCCGGGCAGGTCTTCGAAACCTCTGATATCGCTATTCTTCCTGACCATCAGACCCTGCTCCCTGAGATAGCCTTTTACGAGCGCCGTATCTTCAAGCCCGAATCGCTCGATGAATGGCAGGTTATAGCCCCCCGACTCATCAAGCATGTGCACACCAGCAATATCCGCCGTGCCATTCTTTATAGCTGAAAAACCGCCTGATGACCCCGCGTTTATTATGCGCATGTTCAATCCCATTACATCTGCAAGCAGCTCAACGCCAAGGCAGTGGCTTCCCACGAACAGCAGGTCCGGCACCCTGATATCGCCGTATAACGTCACATCAACCTCATCGCCCGGCAACAGCAGTTCGGTCGTGCCAGGTATATCCACGAATCCGTCCGCCTCAGCGAGAGCCGTTATCGCGCCTGATTCCTTTTCCACGGGATAAGCCCTCCCGCGGACAAGACCGACTGGCATGAGAAAGCGCCTGCCTCCGGTGCGAACGCCTGCTGCGAGCCTCGCCCTGGCGCTTTTTCTCAGAGAGCCATACCCCATGCCGTTCCTGAGCTTTGGGGCTATGAACTCGTTGAATATGGTGAGCGCGGAAGAGGGATATCCGGGAAGCGCGAACACCGGTTTACCGTGGAACGTTCCAGCCAGGGCAGGCTTTCCCGGCTTCATGTCAATCCCGTGAAAGAGCACGGTATCAAGAAGCCTGTACATCATATCGCCTGCGCCTGCAGACGTGCTGCCTGAGGTCAGGATGACATCGCACTCTCCGGCTGCGCGGGCAAGCTGCTCGCGTATCTTCTTCTCAGTATCCCCGGCAATCCCGTATAATACCGGCGTTACCCTGCAGTCCAATAAGGCACTGTGTAGCGAATATGAGTTGATATCATATATCTTTCCTGGCGGAAGCGGCTCCCCGGGTACTGAAATCTCATCCCCGGTCGATATTATGCCGGCTCGAAGTGCCCTCACACTAACGCTTTTGCGCCCGACTGCTGCAAGCACACCAATCTCCCGTGCAGAAAGCAGGGCACCCATCCGAAGGACTTTTTCCCCGACCATGATATCAGAGCCTGCCTGCATAACGTTCTGGTTGATTTTGACCGGTCTTTTCACGAATACACGCCCCCCGGATGCATGCGTGTGCTCGACCATGACGACCGCATCCGCGCCTGCAGGCATTGGCGCACCCGTGGCTATCTCAACAGCTTCGCCCGCCTCCACACGCATGACAGATGACCTGCCCACGGGGACGGAGCCTGTGCAAACCAGCTCAGCCGGCATATCTTCCCGCGCCCGGTACGTATCTGCGCTGCGAAGCGCATAGCCGTCCACTGATGCCCTGTCAAATGGCGGCACGTCTACATCGGCATGAACATCCTCTGCAAGAATACGACCAGATGCAAGCTCGAGCGGGACTGCTTCGACACGGGGTTCGATGGGTATGTCATCGATAAGCTTCCGCGCGGTTTCAGCCGGAATGAGCTGCCTGAATTCCTTTCTCATCACGGGTGCAAAGGATACCATTGTTAATATCGTTTCCGACGTTACGGCAAAAGCCTCATGGGCGCCGTGTTATAAACAGCCCAGGCAGCAAAGACCACTATGCTCACAAGGATAAGTGAGACGAATGTGCGGTTGACGCACCTGCTCAGCGCCAGGGGTCCAGCCATTCTTACTAGCACCATCTTGTTGGCTGTGCTGATAATGCCTGCAAGCACTGATGTGAGAGCGGCTGTGACGGTCAGGGACAGGTCTGAGAGTGCGATGGCTGCCATGGATGCGGTTACTGCGGCGCTGCTTATCAGCCCGCCCAGGGCGAGGGCATAAACACCCGCTGTTCCGGTGCTGTCATACACGAACCTGGCAACCAGGGACAGGATCGTGAAACCAAATGCGAACTTGAATGCAGGCACAAGCGCGAAAGGCGACTGGATGCCTATGGGCTCATCCGGTTCACCTGATGCGTGTTTATTTTTCCCGTTCCTTATCGATAGGATATTGGAGGCTGCAAGAACGACCTGGGGCGGCGCCATCAGGAACATCACTGCTGGTGAGACGATATAGGCAATAACAAGGTTGCGAAGCAGCATGGACGTATTTGAGAGCACGATGCCGGCATGGCTTGATTTAGCAAGAGCCGGGTCTTTCTTTGCCATCGCCGCAAGCGCACCAGTCGTGGCTTCGCTGTTCACCAGANNGCCCCACAAGGGGGGTTCCTTTCTGCGTGCCGAATTCCTTGAGCAGGACGAAGCTCACAAAGCTTATGGCTGAGACCAGTAACACTACCTTCAACACCAATTTTGGATTGAGCACCCCGAGCAGCGGCATGTCAGGGGTTATTGGGTAGAATATGAAAGCCACGACCAGGAACTGGACCGCGTTTGTCACTTCGTCCTGTGTCAGCTTATAAGCGATAGTATGAAGTGCCCTCTTCTCGACCAGCAGGAACATAAGGACGATGGCTCCCACTATGGAATATGTGTAGAATCCGTATGCTATGAATATGCCGAGGAAATACGTGTAGAAGAGGGCGAGCGTTCCGGTCGTGCCTATCTCCCTGTACACGACATTCTTTATGTACACGAGCAGCGCCACGAATATCGTGAAAAAAATCGTGGTAACTATCAGCAGCTCTTTCCCGGCATATGTCGAGATAAATGCGGACAACACCCCGGTCAGGCACACGATGGCGAATGTCCGCACTCCTGCGAAGATGACTTTCCTATCACTTCCCCGTTCACGTTCGATGCCTATCAGTACGCCTATCATCAGGGCGAGACCCAGCTTCTTATAGAAATCATACGATGGGTCTACCCAGAATTGTGCTATGTCGAACTCTAACATTACGCCATATAATAGTGAAGCTGATAATTAAATTTATGCTATGCCCTGATGTCAAGCCCCCCGAACCAGACCGCTGCAGCCACTGCGATCATGAGACCCGTCAGTATGTACGCAGCTTTGCTCCACGCCCAGACCTTCTGACCATCGAGCGGTGGTATTGGCAGCATATTGAAGGCTGCGAGCGCGAGATTAATCATTACTCCGTACCGCCCAATCTCATGCAAAAAGCCTCCGGCGTCAAGAAGTGGCATGAACATGAAGGCAAGCATCAGGTTTGCAAGCGTGCCCGCTATTGATATATGCCCATTCTGCGCCCGTGTGAGATACGAGCCGTATATCATCACTGCTCCCGGGGCTGCAAACAGGAAACCTAACTGGTAGGCAAGGTATATCGCAAGCAGCAGCATGGGAAAGCTCATTCTGAATTCCGCCCACGCGCCGTACTGCTGTGCCACGAACTTGTGCGCCATCTCATGGACGATGAATGCTATCCCCACAGTCAGGAGCGAGAGTGTGAACAGGTTGACGGCGAGGTCTCCGAAAAGCTCCTCGATCCGGGGTCTCCTGTGAAGCGAATCCCAAAGCAGCAGTATTGAGAATGCATATGACGTTGCTATCCATGCTATGAACAGGTGCGCCATCTCCACGTTGCTTGTCCTTATACGCTGTATCGATTTTGTGTGCACCGTGCTCCTGCGTGTCAGTTCGATGTTCTCGCGGAGCTGCTCGCGTGGCGTAGCAGGTGTGACCTCTCCGTCTGGCATGTGCTGTACTTGACGCTTATGGGATTTAATTGTTTCATATAAGCGCCCGGCAAATTAATACCGGCTCATACCGGCTCAGGTAATCTGCCTCTTCCATGATGGATTTCAATGTTAACCGCTTAATCTATTAAAGGTTCAAGATTCTTAATTGCTGCTTTTATCCGATTTATCCGGCTCTGTTCATACGTCCGCCAATCTCGTTTTTCTGCACTTTGTTCGCTTTTGTGCTGCTCAAGGAGATATCATCTATATCGCTCAACCTTCTTCTAATCGCCCCAATTCGCATCATATCTTCAGTGCGCAAACTATTTCAGTGTTTACATGTATATACTACTCTATGAGAGAAATTAAGGCAATTGCAGGCGGACGATTGACAATTAAGGACACTGTTGAAGAGATATATGAAAAGAGAATCACACCGTACGGGAATGGTGCCAAGATAGATGCTCCAAAGAAGTACATTGGAAAAAGGGTGTTTGTTGTCATCCTTAAAGATTGAACTGTGATGGAGCCTCTTCATTTTTGTCACACCAAATCACAATCATTCCGAAACATTTATCACGTTTGAACATTAACCAGTTTTTCGGTGGTCTACCATGACAGACGTTGCTGTATCCAATAAACAGATTGTTTTCGGTATAGACATGGATAACGAATATGACGTGCCCGTAGGGGTCTACAGGCTTCTCCTGTACGCGTTTTCGCTCATTACCCCTGTCGGACTCGCGCTCGGCGTATATTATGCGGTCAAAGGTGATGATGGAAACAGGTTCGGAAGGAACTGCATCAAGCTTGCGCTGGTGCCGCTTGCGATAATCCTTGCTGTACTCGGATACTCGTTCTTCTTCTTCAGGGCGAAGTACGGGTTGTGAACTCGTGTGAGCAGTCTCCAGATTTTTTGCAAATGAGAATCGGATGACCGCTTTTTATTTATAGTAATACTTCATCTATGAGCACGGTGATACTATGAAAACGCGAAAGATGGCTATTGCACTTTTACTTGCGTTAGCGATGACAGGATTTGCTGATGCGAGACAGGCATTCGCAGACCCAATGCCAGATGACTACGCTTTCCAGGGCCACGACTGCGCGGTGTGCCACACTAATCTGAATGGAGGAGGACCCAGGAACCCCTATGGCGATGCATTCTACAGGAACCTTATAGCTAACGACATACCCGGCACATATCAAGCAATAGAGGCACA
>DUGO01000174.1 GCA_013331375.1 Candidatus Methanoperedentaceae archaeon
ATATCCGTCCATCTCTGATGCAAACGCTCCCGAGACAGTTCCGCCTATCAACCCGCCGATAATGCTTGAAAAGCTCTGTACCGAGTTCAGGAAACCGGTTGAAGTGGCTTTCTCCACACTGTTCTCCATCAGGTACGAGACCGAGCCCACGTACAGGCATGACCATGAGAGTGCTACAAGCGCCATACCAGCGAACGCCTGGAAATGACCAGTTATCGGGATGAATGACAGGAATGCGAGCATCGAAAGCACGGCGCCGTACCGGATNNCCCACTTCTCAAGCCTGCGCATGAATATGAACTGGAGTCCCGCGTTTGACATATAGATAATGCCGATCCAGAACTTGTCAGCACCGAGACCAGCAAGATACAGGGGAAATATAGTCCAGACTGCTGTGGCACCGATATGCCTGAACATGAACGTCAGGTAGATATCCATATTCTGCCTGATTGTGCCGAAGGAGTGGTAGTCTATCTTATGGCGCGGACGCTCGGTATAAGGGAGTGTAAGGGCTATCGCGAAGGATAGTGCGGAGAAGAGCGAAGACACTGTGAAGATGGCGAAATAATCGGCAAGCACGCCTGCGAGGAAGTTGCCGACTGCCCAGCCGAGCGAGCCGAACGAGATATACTTCCCCATGTTCCGCTTCATCGTGTATGCATACAGTAGCATGGCGGATGGGAATACGCCTATGCTGAAGCCTGCCGCTGTCCTTGCAATGGCAAGAGAGAATGCATCCCCTGCGAACGCCTGTGCGAGGAAAGAGACTGAAGATGCTGCAAGCCCTGCGAGCACAAGCAGCCTGGCGGGAACAGCATCCGCCATCCTTCCGAAGATGAACGAGGAAACGAACAGTGCGGCGCTGTACACAGCCATAATGAGCCCTATCTCAAAATGCGATGCTCCAAGCTTATTCGCGAGCACGGGGATAAAAATCATTGACATCGTTATGGCAGAGTTGGTAAGTATCTGGATTGTATTGAGTCTCATTAATCGTGCGTGAAGTACGCGACCACTTCCCGGTTAATCGAGTCTATGCGCACAAACCCGAAGCGCTCGAACTGTACTATCCTGTGGAGCTCATTCCTGATACCGTTCTCCCCTATTCCCTTGAACTCGCCATCAGGCGACAGTACCCTCACCGCAATTCCGTCCACAGGAGCCCAGTGTATGATGCGCAGTTTCTCTCTCTTTACTGTATCGATGTCCGCGCCGATAAATCTTGCCCGCAGCGGCTCCATGCATGTGACCTCGATATTGTACAGGTCTTTGAGCCGCAGCCTTGCACCCGGCTCTAACCTGGCAACATCATCCCTGCATACGAGCACCCTGCCGTCAACTTGTATCTCCCGTACCCCGCGAGAGTCGGAAGGGTGGAGTGGAGGCTTTGACACAACTGACGGGGCGTGCTCTATTTCAAGCTCCACCGGGTCCCATACAAAAAAATACCTGTTTGACATGGGCTCAACAAGCTTGCGGTTCTCTGCATAGATGCCGTCCATGCTCATGCTGATATCGGTCTCGCCCATGCCCAGGTCGAGCATGTACTTCCTTAAAGCCTCAGGCTGGATGCCCCTGCGGCGTATCGCACGTATGGTCGGCACCCTGGGGTCGTCCCAGCCGGTATAAACTCCCTCAGCGATTGCCTTCTTGAGCCCGCTTGTACTCAGCTTGCCGAACTCAAGGATCTTCACCCGTCCCCAGTGAAGCGTTTTCGGATACGTCCAGCCCATGTACCTGTATATATATTTCTGCCGCTCCTCGCTGTCCCTTAAGTCCTTCCCTCGGATGATGTGCGTGGTCTCGCACAGGTGGTCCTCTATGGCTGACTCGAAATCAAGAAGCGGCCATACGACGTATTTATCGCCTACGCGCGGGTGCGGCGTCCTGATTATCCGAAAAGCTACCCAGTCGCGAATCGCAGGGTCCTTGTGGGTGATGTCTGTCTTTATCCTGAGCACAGCCTCATGCTCCCCGTAGTCACCAGCAAGCATCTTTTTCCAGTACCCGATATTCTTTTCCACGCCCTGCTCCCTGTGCGGGCATGCTCGCTTTGCATCCTTTAAGTTTTTGAACTCCTCCTGCTCGCAGAAGCACACGTAAGCGCCATCTTTCTGTATCAGCTTTTCGGCGAACTCGTAGTACAGGGGTATCCTGTCAGATGCGATTATGACCTCATGCGGCTTTGCGCCGAGCCATTCGCAGTCCTCAAGGTACCACTGGTACGCCTCAAGCAGGGGTCGCTTGGTCTGGGGGTCTGTGTCGTCAAATCGTATGATGAACTTGCCATCGTATTTCTTCACGTATTCCGAGTTCACGACCATGCCCCTTGCACTTCCAAGCGTGGGGGGACCGTTCGGGTTCGGAGCGAACCGCATTACCACAGACCTGCCGTCAAGCGGAAGCTCGGGCAGCCCTTTCTCGGGTTCCTTTTTCGTCTTCAGCTCCCGGGCAAGCTCGGGTGCTGTGGCTTCAAGCTCGCGCTTCCACTCATCGGGGCTCATGTTCCCTATCAGTGCCAGCACCTCATTGACCATGACCGATACGTCTTTTGCATGCGGTCGCACTTCGGGGTCCTGCATGACCTTTCCCATGACCGCACCCGGCTGCGGCGCTGCATTATACTTCACTGCATTCTGGAGCGCATATTTCCTTACAAGCTGCCTGATTTCTTCCTTATCCATTTCCCCGCCTCCGCAGTTCCACACGTTCGTTATCTGCACAGACCTCAAATCCAAGGTTCCGCAGGTACCCGGCTGCCTCGCCCCTCCCGTGAATCAGGACTTCGATGAGGTCCCCAGGCTCATCGATGTCAGTGCTAAGCATGAACGAGTCAAAGACCTCGATGCTCAAGCCGGCATCTTTTGCGATTCGAATATGGTCAAGAAAGCTTGTTCCGTAATAATCAACACGGAACCTTGACGGGTCTTTCAGGAACAGTACGTTCGTACCTCCACGCTTGCCAGGTACGATAACAACGTCTGAATCACGGCTGCATATTTCATTGATGTGCTCTTCAGTTGCGAGCGGCAGGTCTGCCATTATTATAATCACGGGTTCAATCTCAGAATGTTCGACCATGCTGTCAAGATACTGGTTCAGAGCATCATTCAATCCGAGCTCACACACAACAACATTTTCGGTATTGGCACGCATCGCACCTGAAACCGAGGTCGTAAGAACGTCTATTCTCATCCCGGAACCTGAAAGTGCACATAGCACGTCCCTTAGCATGGCTTGGGCGAACTCGCTTCGCTCTTCACCCGAGAGCACAGGTGATAGCCTGGATTTTGCTCTCTCTCGCTTGAAAGGAACGATTGCTCTCATCAGAAT
>DUGO01000160.1 GCA_013331375.1 Candidatus Methanoperedentaceae archaeon
CAGGGTCAACATAAAATTGCGAGATTGTGAATGATGCAGCGGGAGCATGTATCCAATCTCAATCATGGGGCAACATATGACAAAAGTATCTATCGTTTACCTGAGCACATCGGGGAACACCAAGGCGATGGCAGACGCCATTGCGGAAGGGGTAAAATCCAGGAACGTTGACGTATCGGTCGTGAATTTCCATGAGGCTACGCTGGAAGACCTGAAGGCATCGAGCGCTATCGCACTTGGGTCATCCACATTCTACTACAAGATGCTGCCTCCAATGGAGAAATTCCTTGAGAACCTGGGCAAAGCTGACGCCAGGGGCAAGGTGGGCGCAGCGTTCGGCTCGTACGGGTGGAGCGGCGAGGCTCCGGTCATGATTGCAGATAAGATGCGCCAGATAGGCATGAAGGTCATAGACCCTGTGCTCCGGGTGCAGTACAAGCCGACTGCAAAAGACCTCGAGGAATGCAAGCGTCTCGGGAAAGATATCGCAAATAAGGTAAAAGAGGCGTCCAAATAAGGACTATCCGGCATCCCTGAGCGCCTTCCTGATGAGTTCCTCGTCAGGCGGGTATGCTTTTTCGCCCACAACGACAGCTGGAAGGCTTTTAATCCCGTACATATCCCTGAACTCTGGATGCACGCTGATGTCGTTGAGCAGGAACTGAGCACCGGCCTCACGCGCGACTTTTTTAATCTTCATTGTAAGGTCAGGCGATGGGTCTCTGGGTAGCACTGCCATCCCGCACGTGCAGTAGATACGCTCATACCCCATCTCCTTTACAAGGCGTACGGTCTGCATCAATAAAAACTATGCATTGCTTGGTAATAATCATATGTGTCACCTATCCGGCAGCCTATATAAGCAGGGCTGACTCATGTATGGGCATGAAGCTTGAAGACATCGGGGAACGCGCCCTCGTGCGCCGCCTGTCCGGGATATTCAGCAAAGGCAGCGGCATCATTGAGGGTGCTGGCGAGGACGACTGCGCGGTGGTAGACATCGGACATAGCGAATGCCTTGTCATCACAACAGACATGCTCCACCGCACAACGGACTTCCCCGAAATGATGACCCCATGGCAGATAGGCTGGATGTCGGCTGCGGTCAATCTCAGCGACATCGCGGCAAAGGGCGCCCGACCGCTCGGGCTTGTCATGGCAATGGGACTGACGCCTGACCTCGAAGTCGGGTTTGTCGAGGATATCGCTAAAGGGATGGAGACCTGTGCGAGGACGTACGGTACGTACATACTCGGAGGCGACACTGATTCGCACAGCGAGCTGACCATAGCCGGGACCGCAGTCGGTCTAACACAAAAAGACCTGCTCGTAAGAAGGTCGGGTGCAAAACCGGGCGACCTTGTATGCGTAACTGGACACCTTGGAAGCGCGGGTGCAGCGCTCCGGGCTCTGATGAACGGGCATGAAGCAGGCGGGGCTGTGATGCGTGCGCTCCTTGAGCCCGTGCCGAGGATTGCAGAGGGACTTGCGCTTGCAGCAACGCGGGCTGTGACCTCGATGATGGACGTCAGCGACGGTCTTGCGGTGTCGCTGTACGAGCTATCGCGCGCAGGAGGCGTGGGATTCAGGGTGCATGCTGCAAAGATTCCGATGCTGCCCGAAGTGGCGTGCCTTGACGATGCGCTTTCGCTTGCGACCCATACCGGAGGCGATTTCGAGCTGCTCTTCACAATTCGACCTGACGCGCTCGGCGATGTGCGGAAAGCCTGCAGTTTCAGTGTCATAGGCGAGGTCACAGGAGAAGGCATACTGATAGAGAGAGAGGGCAAAGATGAGACGCTGCCTGAACGCGGCTATGAGCACCTGAGGACTACCACGTATCCAAGTGCATGAGCTTTTTCACGTCAATCCTTCCGTACACAGGCGGCTTCTCATCGGGATACCCGAGCGGCATTATTGCGACCGGTATCACTTTTTCAGGCAGGTGCAGAATATCTGATACGGCTTCATCATCGAACGCGCCCACCCAGCAGGTGCCGAGCCCCAGCGTGTGAGCAGCTATCTGGAACGTGGCTGCAGCTATGGTGGCATCCTGAAGCGCATACAGCTCACCCCGCGTCCCGTATCTCGCGCTTGAGCGCTCGATGTTGGCACAGAACACAACCACGCAGGGCGCTTCTGCAATGAATTCCTGGCTCAGGGCGGCTTCTGCGAGTTTCTCCTTTACAGCAGTATCGAAAACTACAACGAAATCCCTCGCCTGGCGGTTCCCGGCTGAAGGCGACATTTGCGTTATCTGGAGCAATTTTTCAATGAGCTTACGTTCGACCGGCAGGGATTTGTAGCGCCGGATTGACCTTCTACCCTGTATAGCGTCAATGCAGTCCATAATTTTCCATTCCAGTATTTTTCATCCCTGTGAAAAAGTATTGCTACCGATAGATTTAAGCGTATTGTAATTTAGTTGTGTTTAGTCACCGAAAACATCGGTTTGGGGATAAAGGTAAGGAGAATCAATATGGTAGTAAAGACATACAAGACTGACAACTGGACAATAGAGATTGACCACGATAAATGCAACGGAGACAGTGAATGCATCAGGGTCTGCCCGGTAGAGGTTTTTGAGCTGGTTGACGGCAAATCAACGGCGCCCAAAGTTGAGGATTGTATAGAATGCTGCGCATGCGTTGATGGATGCCCCACCAAAGCTATAAAGCATTCCTCCTGCTGATTTTCAATCCTTTTTTCTGATTTTTCGATGAAGCAGGGAATGTCAAGTGCCGATGTCGCAGCCATTGTGATGGAGCTGCGGCAACGCTTACTTGGAGCCAAGATTGGGAAGGTCTACCAGGACTCTGAGAATGAAATCCGCATAGCTCTGCAGCTAAAAGGCGGCGAGCACGGTAACCTTGTCATCGAGGCTGGACGGCGGTTCCATCTCACTGCACACCCCAAAGAGGCACCGAGAGAGCCGAAAGGATTCCCTATGTTCCTTCGAAAGCACCTGAGCGGCGGCAGGATATCCGACCTGCGGCAGTACGGGTTTGACANNTTGGAACTGCACGTAGAGCGCGCGGGAGTTAAGTCTGTGGTTATCTGTGAGCTTTTCTCACGCGGGAACATTATCCTGCTTGACGGGGAGGGTCGTATAATGATGGCGCTCAAATACGCAGGCATAAGGGACATGGGTCTTGGAGCCGGGGACGCTTACAGATACCCTGTGATAGCGGGAATCCCGACTAAGATCCAGCCCGATGAGCTGGCATCCATCCTTTCGCAGTCGGATTCTGACATCGGGAAGACATTCGCCCTGAAGCTGAACCTCGGCACGCAGCTCACTGAGGAGGTCTGCATGAGAGCCGGAATAGATACACACATCCCTGCGCATGATGCTGATGCGGCACTGGTGTACGATGCCGTCAGGGATGTGACCGAGCCTTTGCGAAGCGGCATGCTCAGACCGCATATCGTGCTCGAGAAGGGTGTGATGATAGATGCGCTTCCTTTTGAGATAAAAAAGTACAGCGGACTTGAGAGGAAACCTTTTCCGAATTTCAATGATGCGCTGGATGAATATTTCTATGTAAATGCTGCAAGGACAAATGTATCCCGAGATGCATCCCAAAAAGAGCCAAAGACCGGGAAGAAAACTCCTGAAAGGAAATCACCGCTTGAGTTCAGGCTGACAAAGCAGATGGAAGCGGTTGAGAGATTCAGGAGAGAGGCAGATTCGCTGGTAAAGAAAGGGGAGACCATATACTCCGAGTACGGTGCGATTGAAGAACTGCTTGCTGCTGCCAGGGAAGCTCGCGAAAAGACAATCGAAGGCGTAAAAGAGTCACCAATCAGGTCTGCTCTTGCGCAGTCAGGTAAGGTAACAAGCGTAAACCAGTCGAACCATACAGTCGTCGTTAAACTCGGGGGTACTGAACTCGCCCTCGATTATCGCCTGCCCGTCCAGAAGAACGCACAGAAATACTATGACATGGCGAAGGTCATCTCGCAGAAGCGAGGGGGAGCGGAGAAGGCGATTCTCGAGACCCAGGAGCTGCTAAAGAAAAAGATGCAGGAGCCGGAAAAGCCCGAATCGCGCAGAATTGACATCCCGAGGCAGAAGAAGCACTGGTACGAGAGCTACAGGTGGTTTTTCTCTTCGGACGGGTTCCTCGTCGTTGGAGGGAGGGATGCGGACAGCAACGAAGAGATAGTGAAGAAGCACATGCAGAAGGCTGACCTGTTCTTCCATACGCACGTGAGCGGCTCGCCAGCCGTTGTCGTCAAGACCGAGGGTCGGGGGGAAGTGCCGGGGAAGACGCTTGAGGAAGCGGCATGCTTCACGGTCTCATATTCCGGCATCTGGAAATCGGGGCAGGCGAGCGGCGACTGCTACTACGTCACGCCTGAGCAGGTCTCAAAGACGNNGCGCAACTATTTCAAGGATGTACAGCTCAGGGCTGCGGTCGGGCTAGAAGACATGAAGCGGCTGATAGGCGGTCCTCCCGATGCTGTGAAGAAAAGGGCAGCGTACGTTCTTGAAATTGAACCAGGGGAGTTTGCGGTAAACGACCTTGCGCAGAAGATATACGCCGTTTTCACTGAGAAGCTTGGCGACAGGCGGATTGCAAAAGGGATAGCGCCGCCTGATAAGATAGCGCNNTCCTTCCTCCCGGCGGGTCGAGGATTAAAGCCTGAACATCAAATGGTCAGTTTTATCGTATGGACAGGCATCTGGATGCGCATGGCGCGTGTAGCTGTCGGAGGTACTTTCGAGCCGCTGCATGATGGTCACAGGAAGCTTTTGCAGCGGGCGTGCGAGATGGCGAAAGGGGGAGAGCTTGTGCTGGGTCTCACCTCGAACGACATGGCACGGGAGCGCACCCGTAAGGTAGCAGATTTCTCTATACGGAAGTCCACAGTTGAGAAATTTTGCATGAGCTGCGGAGTGAAGCCTCGAATCATCGAGCTTTCAGACCAGTTCGGACCTGCGGTACATGAGGACTTCGATTATATCGTAGTCTCGCCTGAGACGCTACCGGCAGCCAGGGAAATTAACAGGATACGGAAACGCAATGGACTGGGTGCCATAACCGTAGAACTCGTTGAGTACGTGCTTGCCGCAGACGGTAAGCCTATATCATCGACCAGGATAGCGAAAGGTGAGATAGATGAGCACGGGAATATCCTTTCGGGGGACATGCCCGTCTAATTAAAATACGATATTAAAGTATATATATCGGAATATCNNATATTCCTTTGCATCTGGTGCCACCCTCCGGTTGACCGATGACTCAACAAACCAGCATGATATCGCATGGAGCCCGGACAGCAGCAGGATAGTCTATGTTGTGGACAGGAACCAGGGATGGGAACTCTCTATAATGAATGCGGACGGCTCAGGGAAACAGATTCTAAGGGCATTCCACGCATGGATAGGGCATCCGAGCTTCAATCCCGACGGCACTAAAATAGTATTTTCAACAGATACCAGCCTCACGCCTGAATACAGGTACAAGACCATTTGGCTCTGGGACGGCAGGGAAGCCAAAACCCTGTATTCTGGGAAGGCAGACCAGGCATGGCCTGACTACAGTCCTGACGGTTCGCGCTTAGCATTCGCCTCAAAAGAGGCGGGCAATTTCGATATATGGCTGATGAAAGAGGACGGGACAGGGCTGAAGAGGCTGACCGACAGCCCGGAAGACGAGATAGCGCCTGAGTGGAGCCCTGACGGGAAGTGGATTGCGTACATTCGCGGGGGAGGGGTATGGAAAATGAGGGCTGACGGCTCAAGGCAGGTAAAACTCGTGTCTGCGAATGCATCCGACAGGCTGTCATGGAGCGGCGAATTCATAGCATACGCCTCAAAAGAAGGCGGCATCTTCAATATCTGGGGCACGAACGAGAACGGTACCCGCAAGCTCAAGCTCACGAACCTGAGCTCGAATACGGGCGACCCCGGATTCAGTCCTGATGGCAAGCGCCTTGCTTACACCACGGTCTCCCGCGGCAACAGGAGTATCTGGGTGATGGACTTCTCAAATTATGAGGCGCCTCTTGCGGACACGCCCGCGCCACCCACACCGCCGCCAGCAACGGTTGAGGAGAAGGCGATATCATGGACAGTGATAGGCGCCATCCTTATCGTAGTAATCCTGCCTGTCGCCTGGGCGATATTCAGGGCTCTCTTCAGGTAGCCCTGATTGCGATTTCCCGGTCGATTTCCGGGCGTTTGCCCAGTATCTTGTCATGGGCGAGCTCTGCCGCCTTCTTGCCTGCCAGGAGCATGCCGCCGAAGGTCGGTCCCATGCGGGGCGCGCCGTAAGTTGATGTGGCTGCCATGCCTGCGACTATGAGCCCCGGGAATATCTCATGCGTGAGCTCGACTGTCTGGCGCTCAGCCTCGTCCACCCAAAGTGAGCCGCAGCCTTTCGGCTCGGGCACAAGCCCGAACTTGCTGAGCCTTCCCACGAGCACGGAATCATGTCCTGTTGCGTCAATTACGACCTTTGACCTGATAGCGACAGGGTCCATGCAAGTCATGGATGGCGGCATGTGGCTTGCAGGGAACCACTGGATGACCACGCC
>DUGO01000146.1 GCA_013331375.1 Candidatus Methanoperedentaceae archaeon
GGTATGAGGGATATCCAGAGCATACATGGCGCCGCCTGTGACTGCAAGAGTGATGGCGATGGGGATCAGCGGGAAGAGCGACTGGCGCAGCGAGCGGTAGAAGAACAGCAGTGACAGCGCCACGAGTATGAAGCTGATGACTGTCATCGTATTCTGTCCTGTCACCATACCTCTTGTGAGCCCTTCCTTGAAACTCGGGGAACCAACGATGTAGAAATCGATAGATGGGTCATAGAAGGTTATCGCATTCCGTATCCTCCTCTCGGTGAGACCAGACTCAGCCCCGAACAGCATCGCGGTATCGAATCTCAGTGCGGTCTCGGAATTCCCGAAGATGTAGTTGTCCTTCTCTGGCAGTGAGTCGATGAAGGCGCTCACCTGAGCGCGATCATCCGGGATGCTGCCGTACCTATCCACAAGCAAAGTGGCGATGCTCGTGGTTTTCCTGACCTTGTCCTCCCCGTCCCTGACATAGTTCCCGAGCGAGAGGAGATCATTAAGGAAATCCGGGTCTCTTGCATCGTAGGTTTTCACGACGACCGTGACCTCGTCACCCCGCCCGAAATGAATGTCGAGGAACTTGAAATCCTGGTTCAGCTGCATGGTATCAGGGAAGTATTTCATGGGGTCTGACAGGAATGAGACATTCGAGTAGCCGTAAGCCCCGGCTGCAGTCACAAGCAGCATTACTGCAAAGACCGGGAGCGAGTGGTCTACCGTGAATCGTGATAACCTGCCCATGGTATCCCCGATATTATCCTTGCCTGCAGCCGCCCTATCTGTCTTTTTGGCGACACCGCCTTTTTCACGCAGCAGCAGCACGGGCGGGAGGAAGAGCAGCGATATGATATACGAGGACGTTATGCCGAACGTGAGCGTAAGCCCGAAATACTGCAGGTTCGGCACCCATGTAAAAAGCAGTGAGCTGAAGCCGAATACCGTTGTGACAAGTGCAAGGAATACGCCCCTGCCCGTACTGCCCACGGCTATCGCTATCGCATCGACTGCTTCTTTTCCTGACTGGATCTCTTCCTCGTACCTGCTCTGAATGAGAACGCCATAGTCTATGCTCATCCCTATCAATATCGGCAGAAATCCACTCGTCATCGGGGTGACGGGGATTTCAAAGATCTGCATCATGCCGAAGGTCCAGATAGCTGATATCATGGCTACTGTCACGGGCAAAAGCGGCATGATGCGACCCCGTATGGCACCGGATGAGAACAGGTAGAGCAGCACGACCATGAGCAGCATTGCAACGCCGAACATAATGGATGCGCTCTCAGTGATGGATGTGCCTATCTGGTAGCCGATTACCGGGTCGCCTATCGCCTTTATCTCAACGCCATCCGGTTTTTCCGTGAAATCGATGATCTTCAACAGCTCGGCTGCGACCGAATCAGCCTTGTACTTGTCATACGACTTCAGGTGCAGCCGCATGGAGACGGATGACTTGTCGGGCATGGCGCCTGTCCCGAGGAATTCCTGTTCTATCACCTGTTTATCCGGGATCTTGCCGTATTTTGCAAGCAGGAGGTCGGAGGGAGTAGATACGCCGCTCACCTGGTCAGAGTTCAGGAAGTCGTCTTTCAGCCTGACCATCATCTCGAATATTTCCGGCTCTGTCACATCGGGTGCCACTATGACGAGAAGAAGGCTGCCTGTGCCGAAATCCCGGTCGTGCGCTTCGATATTATGGCGGATTGGGGAGTCCGTGGGGAAGAAATCCATGTTGTCGCTGAGCATGGAAACGCTCAAAGCGCTTATGCCCAGTAACAGCGTTACGGCGAATACGGCTGCGATCAAAAGGTACGGCGCCCGTATCGCCAGCTTTGAGATGAGCTCAAAGAACGGGTTTGCCATGGCTAACCTTTTCGCATGCGCATATACGCCGCCGCTCCGAATATCACGAGCACTGCGGCAAGAATTATGACCACGTTACCGGTTATGAGATCAAAGAGGGAAGATGCCGGCAGCACCCGTAACGGGATCTTGCGGCTCTCGGATATCTGGTAATTACCGGATACGTCCCTGTATTTCACCTCAGTGCTTATCGAATATGTCTTGGGGGTCGCGCTTCCCTTTGCCCCTATCCTGAACACCGTTGTCTTTTCTTCTCCCGGGGCAAGGTCACCCAGGTAGGACTGGTCATCAGTTGAGCTGAAAGGGTCCACGATACTGATGCGTGCGACCGCTTCCTTCGCGACCTTCTCACCCGTGTTCCTGAAGGTCACAAGGATTGCTTCCTCGCTTCCGGCTGCTATGGCAGACTCGCTTCTAACTTCGAACTCCGCCTCATCCTTCCCTCGAATCTCAAGCATGTCCGTGATGTTCACAGGTATGTACCAGAAATTCACGTCCACATCCCCGCGCGTTGCATTGCCCGCGACCTGCGCATTTCTCTGCTCGCTGTAGTAGAGATTGAGCCGGAGTTTATGGACTCCGGCACCTGCGTACCGGTTGACCTTGATCTTGAACTGCAGCGGAGCCATCGTCACCTCGCCCTCTCGAAGCGAGCCTGCGAATTGGGTGCCGGACAACACCTCAACCTCAGTCGAATCGGAGAAGAGCTCTGCGGTGATGCCGGCGGCGAGAGTGCGCTGTATCTCGTAGCCTTTCTCGATGGCAGCAAGCTGGATCTCATTCGCATCCTCCGGCGTGTTCTCTGCCTTGAATCCCGTTATCTTGCCGCTGTTCATTATTGATACGAGTATTACAGCCTCATCACCCCGGCTGAATTCCCTGCTGCCCGCGATCGATGCATCAAGCTCAGGCTCCCCGTACACGGTATAGAAGTTCTTCGAGAACTGCCAGCTCTCGGGCAGGTACCTGACATCAGCCTGTGCGGGTGATGCGAGCAGTGCGAAAATCGCCGTACATAGTATGATATTAACAGCTTTCACCTGGATCAACTCCACCGGGAGGGTTTGTTATACTTATAAGGATACATATATTTTGTGATTTTAACAGAAGTCCTGCCGCATGCGGCATGCGCAATTTTTCGTTCAGCAGCGACACGGTGTCCAATTTTGATTTGCAGCGCCNNTTTACCATTTCTGCAAAATCTTCAGTTTTAATTAAAGAGAGACAGCAGACTTTTCCGTCCTTTTCCCAGCTTATAACAGCCAGCTTATCCCCGGCGCGTATATTCGCCCTCTCCCTTATCTCCTTGGGAAGCACCGTCTGTCCCCTCTCATCAATGCTTATTACCGATTCAACCTTACAGCAGCCCATCTCAGCGGGCGAGCAGCAGGATTTTGACTCATCTTTTTTTGCCATTTTATCATCCCGTTCAATAGATGGTATTCAGAATATTTAAACTTTTCTGATAATTCAGATAAAACAGATTTCGGACCTGGAGCGTCCCGGGGAATCCTCCAGTGGATATTCACTACCGGCAGACTTGACGCGACCTTCGAAAGCAAAGCTTTAAATATCATGAACAATAATGATTGAATAGCGTCCCACAATAACCCCTCGACATAGATAGACGTACCCTACACCTACCAAGTTCCGTTGACTGTTTTTTGTGGGACGCATGACATTTATTCACTGCTTTTTGAGCATCAAAAGCGTATCGCAGAGCTTGGTAACGGTGTCCTGGGCAGTCTTCATACCATCCGTGTCGGATTCCACAGGCTTGTGCAGCGTGCCGCCGAAGTGGCTACCGTCCGCGATGACTATCATCCCGTGTATGTGCATCCAGAGATGTATTACCTGGAGGGTGAACTCCTGCCCGCCGTTGCGCGAGNNTTGTTCCTGAGCAGGAAGCCGTTCCTCCGCAGAAGGATGCTCCTGTCGAACAGCGCCTTCAATTGCGCTGTCGGAGAGCCGAAATAGACCGGCGATGTAACGATAATGCCGTCCGCGCTCTCAAGCACCGGGTATATGCGCTGCATGTCATCGTCTATGGGGCATTCTTTTTTCTTTTTGCACACACCGCAGTCGTTGCACGGCTCGACCTCAGTCCCCGACAGCAGTATCATCTCAGTGTCGAACCCGCGCTTTCCGGCTATCCCGATCATGGCGCCAAGAAGCCGCTCATTGTTGCCACCCTTTGAGGGGCTCCCCGATATGCCTGCGATTTTCAGTCCCTACCACCTGTCAGTGTGCATCTTGCGCTCAACCGGTATCCTCTGGGGTCTCTCCGGTGTTTCTGCAGGGGTTCCCATGGGAATTATAGCTGCAACGTCGTATCCTTCCGGAAGACCGAGCAGCTTCTTTATCCTGTCCCCGTGNNAAGCTCAGCGTGACCGCGCCAAGCCCCTCAGCAGTAGCAGCGAGCAGCATATTCTCAATGCACGTGAATGCCGATGCCACAGCCTCGTTCCCTAGCTTTGTGTCGTATGCCACTGCAAGTACCAGCGGCGCGGTGCTCAATGCAGCTTTCTGCTGTGGTATCTTCTCGCGCATCCTGACAAGCTCGTCCCTGACTTCGCCGCGTTTTATTAAAATGAACTCCCAGGGCTGGGAATTAAAAGCAGATGGCGCCAGTATCCCTGCCCTGAGTATCTTCATGAC
>DUGO01000188.1 GCA_013331375.1 Candidatus Methanoperedentaceae archaeon
CAGGGCGCGAAATGCATCGGCGGCGAGATAAGAGTAAATTCGCTCGACCGGGCACTCGAACTCAAGAAGCGCGGATACGTTGTCACCCCGGACCCGACAATCCCGGACAACCAGAAAGCGTTCAAGAGCGGTGCGATCAAGGAGTTCGAGAGGCACTCAAGGCTCGGATTCGTGACAAAGGAGGGCTTCCTTGAGGAAGTTGACCGCCTGAGGGACCTCGGGTTCAAGAGAATCACACTCAAGACGGGCGCATATTCGCAGGCAGAGCTCGCGATGGCGCTGCGGTACGGCTCTGAGGCGAAGCTTGACCTGCTCACAATCGACGGCGCACCGGGCGGAACAGGCATGAGCCCGTGGCCGATGATGAACGAATGGGGCATACCGTCCTTCCACCTGCATGCGCTTGCGTACCGCTTTGCGGAAAAACTGAGAGAAAAGGGAATGAGAGTACCTGACCTGGCGTTCGCTGGAGGGTTCTCATCAGAGGACGGCGTATTCAAGGCGCTCGCCATGGGCAGCCCGTATGTCAGGGCTGTGTGCATGGGACGCGGTCTGATGATACCCGGCATGGTCGGCAAGAATATCGGGGCATGGTTGAAAGAGGACGACCTGCCGAAGACGATATCGAAGTACGGCACAAAGCCGGAGGAAATATTCGTCACGTATGAAGCCCTGAAAGAGAGATTCGGCAACGACATCAATAAGATACCGCTCGGCGCTGTCGGCATCTATACTTACTGCCAGAGGATGAGGACGGGCTTGCAGCAGCTTATGGCTGGCAGCAGGAATTTCCGGCTCTCGACCGTATCGAGAAGCGACCTGATGTCGCTCACAGAGGATGCGGCGAAAATCTCGGGCATCCCGTATGTGATGGAAGCATACAGCGACGAGGCGAACAGCATACTCGATGAGTGAGCTGCTCGCTGAGGAAACACCTGAGTCCGGCATTCCCAGCCGGGCTCAATGCATATTTTTATCTGACCGGCTTTGAAAGAAAGCTTAATAAGCAAATAGACTGAACTTACGCGCATGGAAAACCAAGAGATTCTGGAGCAGGTCAAGCAGGATAATGTAAAGTTCTTACAATTGCAGTTCACGGACATTCTCGGCATCGTGAAAAGCCTGACGATACCTGCGCGCCACCTGGCGGATTCGCTGCAGTACGGCACGTGGTTCGACGGCTCATCAGTGGAGGGTTTTGCAAGGATACATGAGAGCGACATGTTCCTGAAGCCCGACATCTCGACCTATGCCGTGATACCCTGGCTGAAATCGGATGATGGGAACACTGCCAGGTTCATATGCGACGTCTATAATCCTGACGGCACGCCCTTCGAGGGCGACCCGCGATATATTTTAAAGAAAGCGATCGCAGAGGCAGAAAAGATGGGGTTTGACTTTAATACCGGTCCCGAGCTTGAATTCTTCCTGTTCAGGAAAGAGAACGGTGCAATAAAACCGCTGCCTCAGGATAGCGGGAGCTACTTTGACCTCACCACAGACCAGGCATATAAGATACGCGAGGACATGACGCTTGCGCTTGACAGCTTCGGCATCAATGTGGAGGCTGCGCACCATGAGGTCGCACTCGGTCAGCATGAGATTGACTTTCGGTACGGGCATGCGCTGAGGACGGCGGATAATGCAACTACTTTCCGGTTCGTAATAAAAGCCATAGCACAGAAATACAATTTACATGCAACCTTCATGCCGAAGCCCATCGCCGGAATCAACGGCTCAGGCATGCACGTGCACCAGAGCCTGTTCAATATCAAGACAGGCAAGAACGCATTCTACGATGAGAATGACAAGTACCATCTCTCGAAGATAGCATACAGCTACATCGCAGGGCAGCTCGCACATGCAAAGAGCATGTCAGCGGTGCTGTCACCTACCGTGAACTCGTACAAGAGGCTTGTGCCAGGTTTCGAGGCGCCTGTGTATATATGCTGGGCAAGGATAAACAGGTCTGCGCTCATAAGGATACCAAGGATATCCGAGGGCAAGTACCAGTCCACCCGTGCAGAGCTGCGCTGTCCCGACCCGAGCTGCAACATATATCTCGCATTTGCTGTGATGCTGAACGCTGGTCTTGACGGCATCAGGAAGAACATACAGCCGCCTGAGCCAGTCGAGGAAGACGTATATCATTTCACTGACGAGAAGCTCCACAAGCTCGGCATATCCACGCTACCAGCCTCGCTGTGGCATGCGATGGAAGAGATGAAAAAGGATAAGCTTGTCCAGGACGCGCTCGGCAAGCATACGCTGAACATGTTCATTGAGGCAAAGACACGGGAATGGGATGAGTTCAGGCTGAACGTGACGCAGTGGGAGCTGGATAAGTATCTCGAGGTCTATTGAGATTTATAGACAAATCAACTAAATACCACAGAGTGAAGGGCATGCGGCAGCCCAAAGCCTATGAACCCTGAAGAAGTCCTTGCTCTTAAAAAGGCATTCAGCTCGGTGCTGGAGCGGCAGTCGAGGAACCAGTTGGCGGACCTCGATGAAAAGAAAAGGCGCCTTAAGGCGGCACGGGAGCTGTGCGTTGGGAACCGGGCACTTCTGGATGAAGCCGCAAAGAAACTCACCGCGAACGGCTTTCGCGTCTATTTTGCCAGTGAAAAGGACGAAGCGTGCGAGCTCATACTCAGGGAGATGGGGGATGAGAAGCATGTCGTCAAGTCGAAGTCCAATGTCACGAAAGAGATTGAGCTTGCAGCTTTCCTCGGTGAAAAGGGCATCAACGTTGTTGAGACCGATATCGGCGATCGCATCCTCCAGGTGCTTGAGCTGCACCCGTCGCACCCCACCGCGCCCATAGCGCACGTTTCCGCAAAGAGCATATCGCGCAGGTTCAATGAGATGGGCGTGAAAGTTGGCGGGAAGCCTGAGGACATCGTGGGTTACGTGAGGGAGGATGTAATACAGAGCATCGGCAGCGCGAATATAGGGATAACGGGCGCGAATGCGATAACAGTCGAGGAGGGTGCCGTTGTCATCACACATAACGAGGGGAACATCTTCGAGGTGGCGCGCAGGAAGAAGCACATCGTGGTGACCTCGACTGACAAGATTTACCCGAACCTCGAGGAAGCCATGAACATGCTGAAGGTGCTGTCTTACAATGCCACCGGGGCGACCATACCATCTTTCGTTGAGGTCATAAGCGGTGTGAGCAAGACTGCTGACGTGGAGAAAAAGTTCATCAAGGGCGTGCACAATCCGCATGAGGTCGTCGTCATCATCCTGGACAACAAAAGGAGCGAGATTGCACGCAACGGGTTCAGGGAGCTTCTGTACTGCATCGGGTGCGGCAACTGCCTGATGCACTGCCCGATGTATAATGTGGTGGGCACTGAGTATGCGCAGGACAGCCATCTCGGAGGCAGGGGGCTGGCGTTCCATTCACTGAGCAACGGCTCCAGCAGCGATAAGCTGAAGTGCTGCCTGATGTGCGGGAAATGCAGGGAGGCATGCCCCGTGGACATAGACGTGCCCAAGATAATCAGGGAGCTTCGGAGCAAAGGCATATCGGATGAAGTCTATTATTTCCTGCGGGCGCATCTTTTGTGGGCGTGCTACAGGACTGTGCTTGCGGTGAGCAGGGGGCATGAGTAGAGAATCACAGGAATGACCTGCCGTCTTATTCCGCTGAAGTGCATCTCCATACCATGGGCGTCCATCTACTATGACTAACCAAGGCTCTTCAGGCAATATGCCTGAAATACTCCACAGTCCTGCGAAGCCCATCTTCAAGCTGTATGACCGGCTCCCAGCCGAGCACCTCACGCGCCCTTGTTATGTCGGGTCGCCTCTGCTTCGGGTCGTCCACGGGCAAGTCAGTGAATACGAGCCCCACATTTTTCCCGGTGATTCTCATGACTATCTGTGCAAACTCCAGTATCGTGTGCTCCTCAGGATTGCCGATATTGACAGGCTCGCAGTAATCTGACATCATGAGCCTGTACAACCCGTTTACAAGGTCATCTACATAGCAAAAGCTGCGCGTCTGGGAGCCGTCTCCATACACTGTGAGCGGTTCGCCGTTGAGCGCCTGGGAAATGAAGTTGGGTACGACCCGCCCGTCGTTCAGGCGCATCCTGGGACCGTATGTATTGAATATGCGCGCTATGCGCGTATCCAGACCGTGATACCTGTGATACGCCATCGTGATGGCTTCAGCGTAGCGTTTTGCCTCGTCATAGACGCTTCGGGGTCCCACAGGGTTAACATTTCCCCAGTACGTCTCTGGCTGCGGCGATACCTGAGGGTCACCATATACTTCGGATGTGGACGCCAGCAGGAATTTTGCTCTCTTCTCCTTCGCAAGCTCAAGCATGTTGTACGTGCCCATAGCACCTACCCTGAGCGTCTGTATGGGCAGCTCCATGTAATCGACCGGGCTTGCAGGGCTCGCAAGATGAAATATATAATCTATATCCCCTTCGATGGCAAGCGGCTCGCTCACGTCATGGTTTATCGCCCTGAAAGCCTCTGAACCGATGCCCCTTATATTTTGATTCGAGCCCGTGCTGAAGTTGTCCACGCAGAGGACAGTATGCCCTCCCCTGAGAAGCAGCTCGCAAAGATGTGAACCGAGGAACCCGGCGCCTCCCGTGACCAGAGAAATCATTTGCACTCCTCAGAACTCTACGGACGAAGAGTCACCGATGTTCAGTGAGTTGTACTTGCCCCTGACCTTTACGTCATCTCCGATAATCGATGAGTGCAGGTTGACCTTAGAAAGGTGGGAGCCTGAGCCGATTATGCTGTTTGAGATTATGCTATTATCAATCTCGGTGTCGCTTGCGATAGAGGCATGCGGACCGATTACTGAGCTGGATATCGACACATTCTCCCCGAACGCCACGGGCGGGATGACGACTGATTCTGTGACCCTGGCACCGTTATTGAATCCGCCGGTCTCCTCAAGCATCACCCTGTTGGTCTCGAGCAGCGACTCAGCCTGACCGCAGTCATACCATTCCGAAACCATGAACGTCCTTAACCTGCGCCCCCTGTGCACCATTTCCTGTAGCGCATTCGTTAGCTGGAACTCGCTCCTGTAACGCACGTCGTTCCTTATCATCTCGTCAAGCACCTCGAATAAGGTCTTCGAGTCCCTGATAAAGTACACGCCTGCAATCCCCAGGTCAGACTTCGGTCTGGAGGGCTTTTCCTCGAGCCCTCTCACGCATGATTTCTCATCAAGCTCAACGATACCGTATTTGCTCGGATCGCTTACCTGCGTCACCCCGATTGAGCCTGCGCATTTTCCGTTTGCTATGTGCTTCTTGAGAAAATCCACGTACCCTGCCCTGAATATCATGTCCCCTAGAGCTATCATGATCTCGGAGTTGCGGACAGCGTCCCTTGCGACATAAATCGAATGACCCAGCCCGAGCTGCTCTGCCTGCTCGACGAATGTTATGTTCATGCTGCCTGAATAGTACTTCTCAACATACGATATGAGAAGCTCTTTTTTATAACCCACTACCAGTATCACTTCTTCAGGCTCGATGTCCCTCATCTTATCGAGTATGTGCCCTATTATAGGCTTGCCTGCGATATACACCATCGGCTTCGGCTTGGTATATGTGTGCGGGAACAGGCGCTTTCCCGCACCTGCCGCCGGGATGATTACCTTCATTTTTTACCGACCGTAGAATTCCTTGATGCGTACCGTATCGACCGGATGAGGCGTCGAGACTTCGTGAAGTATGGTGTTCTCAGTTGCAACTATGCTGTGCGGCGTGCCTGGCTTAATCCTGACCGTATCATTGCGCCCGAAATATTCTTTATGGTCCTCGAAGTCCAGGTATCCCGAGCCGCTGACTATGAACATGGTCTCGTCCTTTTTCTCATGATAGTGGAACGACGTCTGGAAGCCCTCGTATAATAGCAGTTCCTTTGTCAGGTATTTCTCAGTGCTTATGAGCGTCTTTTCATAGCCCCAGGGCTTGTCCTCACGGTTTGAATATTCCTTCTGGATTCCTTCAAGGTCTTTCGTTGTGTCCACAGCCATCCAGAACAGGCTATCCTCCCTGTAATATCCGAGCTTGCCGCCGTCTGCAAGCAGCGGGAAGACCGTTTTTTCGATATCCCCGGTCTCGAACTCTTTGAATGATTCGCGGATTTCCTTCCTGAAACAGTAGATACCCCCATTGATATAATACTCAAGCAACGGCTTTTCCTTGAACGACCGTATCTTGTCATCCCCCAGCTCCACAATTCCGTAGGGGCTCCGCATCCGCGTGATGAACATGCTGGCAGGGAAACCTGACGCTCTGAATTTGCCTATCATCTTTTTGATGTTGATGTCCGCGACCACGTCGCCGTTTCGTATGAGCACGTCGTCATCGACCTTCTCAAGACCGAGCCGGATGGCGTTGAGTGTGCCGAGCGGGGTCTCTTCGACTGAATACTCGATGTCGATTCCGCCCCACGAGTTCCCGTATCTCTCCTCGATTTTTTCGCTCAGGTACCCGGTGAGCAGCATGACCTTCTCGATGCCTGCAAACTTCAGGTCAAGAAGCTGCCTGTCAAGTATCGTGTATCCCTCTTTAATCTCCACAAGGGGCTTGGGACGTTCGTTAGTGATGGGTCGCAGCCTTTTGCCAGACCCGCCGCAGAGTATCATTCCTATCATACTGGGCTATTAATTCATCAGTCCTGTTTATAAGCTTGATTGTTCGCAAGTTTATTCTTGCGGTAGATGTTGAGGATATTATCCATTCTGTAATGGAACAGTCAACTAGTTTTCTTGATAAGAATCACCAGTGTCACAACCCACATCCAAATATTAGAGGAAAACTGGAACTATCAGCTTAGGTTCCTGCTAAACCCGATATGGTCCGTTTGGCTGCACGCGCTGCGGTGAGTTCTGTATGTGTAGAGGCGACGCGTCAAAGGATACTTGTTCACCTTCAATGTAAACAAAACGGTAAGCTCTTTATACCGCTATTATCCTTATCAAGTGGTAGTTCCAGAATTACGAGTGTGGAGGCTTATCATGGGGAATCAGAGCAATGTAATCAAATTGTTTTTGGGAGCGGTAATCCTGGTTCTGTCAGCATCCAGCGTTGTTGCTTCAACATCCATCAGTCTGGGGGAAAATATCCGTGCTTCAATTGATCCTGCGGGCGAAATAGATACATATACGTTTTCTACAACAGCAGGCGATAGGATCCTGGTGCGAGTTGTTCCGCAGCAAGATAGATTTTACCCTGTAGTAACTCTGAGAGCTC
>DUGO01000227.1:0-314 GCA_013331375.1 Candidatus Methanoperedentaceae archaeon
ACTGTGAATTCATCCCAGCTCATCTCCCAGAGCTCAAGCGCTGCCCGGTTGCCGAAGTTGAGGATCGGGTCATCCTGCGTGCCGTGGGACAACACGACGAAAGGCTGCTGGTAAAGCACTATTGGGCTGTCCCCGGGCGGCGTTGATGCCGGGATTAGTTCGCGTCCTGTCCATCTGGAATAACTTTTGAGCATGCGCTGGACGTGCTGTATGAGTTCAGGCGAGTCGAGCGGCGGGGACATCGCATCACCACTTCACCGATTATTGTGGAGGAAATTAAGGTTTTGCTCTGCGGGGGCTGTCAAAAAGTCTGG
>DUGO01000227.1:356-5913 GCA_013331375.1 Candidatus Methanoperedentaceae archaeon
CCAAAAGATTTTACAGCCTCGCTCTGCGGGATGGCAAGAGAGGAGGGCAGATACAGGTAAGACGCAATATGCATAAAAGACAATTGTATCAGAAAGATTTATAAGATATAAAGTATAAGAATCTTATGGTGTCTAAGTGTATTGTCGAAGTTGCGGAACTCAAAATGCTGATAATGCGACGTTTTGCAGCAAATGCGGAAACAGCTTAATGGAAAATCCGGTTTTATCTGCCTCAGGCGATATAAAGAAGGGAACATGTGAGCAGTTGGACCTGATATCGGTGGAGATAGAAAAACTGGGAGCTTTTCATAAAATAGGATTCTATGTCCAGGGTTTTTTCATTTTACTATATTTCTCTCTCTATACATTATTAATCGGACCTATCATAGTTTACCTTTGGGGGAAAAGAGGCTGGCCCAGAAATAGTCTGGTAAAGGCTGTTCTATACACTTACGCATATGTGTTTCCCATCCTAATTATTATAGCGGTATTCGTTATAATCGCAGCAGTCTTTGCAGTGTTTATATTCAAGATGGGGATTCCCTGCAAGATAGTGTAGTCGTTCTTGCACTGGCATGCGCGATGGCAGCAATAGAATTTGATAATTTTTCAACCATTAAGTTGATGGATGCTGATTTTTGCAATCGCTATAGCTTCACCAGTCCGAAAGCGTCGATACTTACCTGCTCCAGAAACCGCGCTCGTTCTGCACTGCTCATCAGCGTTGCCTGGTGCGGGAAGGCGTGGCGATGAATTCTTCCCATTTCTTCTCCCTGAGCTCAAGCGAAGCACGGTTGTTCCGAAGTTGAGAAGGGGTCATCCTGTTAGATGTGGAATTGCACGGTGAATGGCTGCTGGAATGGCATCTGGGCGCTCTTCTCGCTGGGGATTGACGCAGCTCGCGTCCCGTCCGCCGTGTGTAGCTCTTGGGCATGGGATGGAAGTGCTATGTCATCTGCTAAGAGACGGTGGGTGATGACATTGAATTGGTTTCGTTCAGTCCTGAACCTTTCATTATGGCGAAATTAAGCTTTTGGTTTACCACCCGTATATGATTTCAGCATCCTATGAAATAGGATAAGTGACGTCACGAAAATAATGAGTCCGAGAATCCCCATGATAAGACTCTGTTCTGCAATGGAAGAATATTGATAGTAGAGTTCATGATCTGGAAAGGCGCCCCGTTCACTGCGGCCTGAAGCGAGAAAAATATGCTCTCTGAATGAGAAGAATCCTCCGCTATAAACAATATAGCCGGCAAATGCAAGCAACACCGGTAAAACATCCCGTTTTGAACGCACAAGAATCCCGAAAAAGAGTCCCGAGCATCCTCCGAAGAACACAGGCAATAAGATGTTGAAGATAAAAAACGCTGCCGGTCCTTGCTGAATAATAGTATTAATTATATCATTAAATATGTAGGCAAGCATACCCAGGCTTGAAAGTCCGGAAAATATTACGTAATCTAATATTTCAATGAATGCCGATGGTGGTTGCATGGCTCCTTCAGCATACGCGAGAGATCGTACCATGTGCAAGAATACGCCTATAAATGTTAGAACGCCACCAAGTGCAAGACTTATCTTTTGGTAAGCTGAGAAGCCATGTGCCCTGATGCACCTGTCGGTCATGATGAATAACAGGGCGTATATGATGAGAACAGGAAGATCGAAGTAGAAAAGCAGATGCTGAAATTCGCGGTTCCAGCCAGGTGCGTACTGCATTCGCATTAAAAAGGAATGTGAATTGAAAAGAACCAGCAATATCATGGCTGCCGCGAATATCTTCATCGCATTGGATCTGTTCAGGCACAAACCACCTGAAGCGAAGACAATGGCACCGTACATCACNNCGAGGCGAAGCCCATGGCAGCGTACATCACTGCCGCAATCCCCAGAAGCAGCTCGAATATGTCCAGCGCGGGCACGAAATCACTAATGAACGGTGGGGTTCTTACAGTTTTTGAAGCGGTCACCGGGGTATCGGGACCAGACAGGTATGCATGCTTCAGGTTCATACTGAAATCCTGGTAGGTAATGTGCGGATAATCACTTGAGTCAAGAACGATGGCGTTTGAATCGCATCCCTTTCCAGACGAATCAACAGTCTGGACCGCCCAGGTGTCTGCCGAGGCACTGCCGGTGAGCACTATATAGATTGTGAGAGTGACTGCTAACAGCCGCCTGATAAGAGAAGTCCCCACCTCCGCATTCATTGTTAAAAAACGTGTAGTTATTATATTTATAGTTTTGTGCGCTGCATGGTTTGTGTTCCCTGAAGGCAAGGAGCAACCCTCAGGAGATACCCAGACTTTTTCGAAAGAACTTTGGGAAAAGAGATAAATAACATAGGTTCTAAATATGTCATGGTGGAGGTTATGGCATACTGTCCCAAATGCGGCAAGAAGAATGAAGACGAAGCTACCTATTGCAATAGCTGCGGCGCTTCCCTTAGAGGTGGCAGGACCGAGCAGGAGCGGGAATGGGCTGATAACTGCGCTGGAGGCCCGAGATTCGCACCCATTATATGGGGCGCGGTGCTCATCCTTATCGGGCTTGCGATTTTGGTTGAGGGCGTATTGAAGAATATCCCCGGAATGCCTGCCTGGGTGAATCAAATAGACTTCGGATGGATCGCTGCTCTGATCATCGGTCTTCTCTTCATAATCTGGGGAATAACCAGGCTGAGCAGGCGTTAGTCTGGAAACATCTTGCAGGTCTCACTGCATCCCTGGCATATATATACGTGGCGCTGGTCGGAGAGTACGACCCTTGTATCAAGCCACAGGAAGGATAGCATGATGCCGAAAAAGCCGTATGCTGCGCTGCCGGTCAACTGAAGTATACCGACCGTGTAAGAGAGGAACCCGGTCACAAGAAGTATATTGGATAACATGTGCACATAGCCATTCTTTCCCGGAAGAGCCGTCTCAACAAAATTAAGGGCAACAAGCCCCAGACCCGCCGGTAGCAGAAATTGAGGTGCGTCCACCGATAATTCCCATGCAGGCGCGATATACAAGAGCATCAGGACAGCGGAAACAACCGCCCCGGCAGCAAGACCAAGGCAGCCAGAGCACATTGTTCTATGTCCAATCCTAACCACGTGCGACCTGAAATGCTCGCAGTCCGGGTGGTGCCCATCAACCTTTGTTTGACTGTGACGATGTCCCCTGTCCTTGACTGTTCCCTGACCTGGCCTGATGGCTGCATATACCCCATACGCGCAGCATAGTATGAACGCTCCCCCTACTGCTGCTCTGTCAAAGCTGCCTATCGTTTTCCCTGAAGCATGAACTATTGCAGCAGCCAGCAGCAGTAACGCTCCTGCTCCTGAAAGAAGGAGGTAGTTTAAGACATGCTGTTTGCCACTCAAACAAGATTCCTCAGGCTGTTCAATATGTCTTTTCCTGCCATGTGACGTGTCACGCGCCTCTTTATCTTGTTACCCGCGAAGAACCCTGAGATGTTACTTGCATTGGAGCCGTAGTACGCCCTGTAGCATATGAAAAGCTCCTCCTGCACCTGCCGCTTGGACAGCGTCTCCGTGGGCATTATTGCATGCGCCATATCATAGTGCGCATAATTCGTGTCTTCTACCCACCCATTCTGAACTGCCTCCCCGTAGATATCCGTGCCTGGGAACGGGGTCAGCACAGTATACAGGGCGAGATCAGAGCCGAGGTCGAGCGAGAACCGGCGCAGCCGCTCTATCGAGGCTGCGGTATCCTTTCGTGAGCCGATGACGAACATGGTGTGGGAAAAAATGTCATTCTTTTCAAGGATCTTCACTGCTCTATGCGCATCCGAAGGGTCCATTTCCTTCCTGAACGAACCGAGCACCTCTGGAGAATCGTTCTCAACTCCCGTTAGGACCCAGGTATTGCCCACTTCCCGAAGTCCTGCTACAAGCTCGGGATTTCTGACGATGTCATCTGTCCTTGCCTGGAAAAACCATGTGATGTCGTCCGTGAACGTCCTCTGCTCCAATTCCTGCCGGAGCTCTTTCCCCCGAATACCGTACCCGAAATTATCATCAGTCAGCCACAGGAACTCGCCCCCGAACCGCTCACTGAGGTACTGCATCTCGTCAGCTATCCTTTTTGCGGATTTCGTCCTCCATACGCCATCCCAGTGCCTCCACTGCGAGCAGAACCTGCAGCGATACGAGCATCCACGCGAACCCTCAAGGATCATGTACCTGGTTTTCTTACCAGCCATCATCGCAAAATGATATTTTTCCATATTTTTTTCAACCAGATGGTATGCAGGGTATGGCAACTTGTCAAGGTCAGGAATCAGAGGTCGCCGCGGTGTATGGATGACACTATTGTTATGCCAGAACGACAGCCCCCTGACGTAAGCAAGGTTCCTTCCAGCCCTTAGAGCCTGTATCAGCTCAACCAAGGTTTCCTCTCCCTCGCCCCTTATGATAAAGTCGATCTCAGGGAAATTTAAAAGCGACTCCTCTGCAGTGGATGAAAAGTGCTGCCCGCCCGCGATCGTTGTGATGTCAGGATTTACTTTCTTTGCAATCTCTGCAGCCCTGGCGCATACGTATGCGTTGCAGGTGAAGCCAGAGAATGCTACGATCGATGGTGAGACATCTTCGATGCGGTCCTCCACGCCCCTGAAGTCCTTGCCCTCAGCCTGGCAGTCCATGACCTCAATCTCGAAATCCGGGATTTTTTCCTCGATATAGGCTGCAAGCACGAGCAAACCAGTCGGGGGAGGGAGATACTCACCCATAAGGAACCAGTAGTCCTTCGGAGGCTCCACGAACAAGATCTTTGTAACTTCACTCCCCGCACGGCAAGTCCCATCCATGATGCTATGTTTGCAGGTATACTGCTTTAACTTTACTATGCAGGAAACATAATGTGTGAAGTGATTCTCACCTGTGTGGCAGTTCTCGCCCCACCACCTGGGCCGGAGAAATCGCATTCTCGCTACTTATTTCGTTGCCGCCTGATCATGATATCCTGGAGAATGTAAACCTGATCTTCTCAAATACATCATCCTTTACACCTGATCCGCTGAGGGTCTCTTCTGGTGTGATGTGTATGATCGAACCAATCGTTGCATCGTTCAATGATATTTCGAATGTTTCATTCGATTGGAGTCGCACCTTCAGGATTACTTCAGATAAGTTTTTAGATTAGATAAGCGCCGAAATGAGAAGAGGGCTGAAGCTATCGACTTTCTTAATGACCTCAATCGGGCCTAAAATCCTTTTATCTCTTCCTCTCCCGCTTGGCACAGCAGGCAAGATATCATGGTTGATAGCCAAGATCTCGATACCTGTTTTTTCCAATTCCTTCTCAACCTCTTCTCCCCGGATGAACATTGATATCACATTGACTGCCCTTTCAATTTTGAAATCTGGAACCACATAGCGAATTCTTCAAGACCGCTCAGGGTCAGGTATGTAATTGCAGATATCATCAGGAGGTCAGTCTGATGTGCGGCGATATAAGATTAACTCACTGAACATTCAGATACGTTGTTGTATGGTAGATGAGCGACGAGAGGGGGATTTGAACCCCCGAGTTCCTTGT
>DUGO01000129.1:0-2297 GCA_013331375.1 Candidatus Methanoperedentaceae archaeon
CGCTTGCGAACACCCTGAACTCTTTCCTCTCAAGCAGCTCTTTGGCTGACTGCTCAAGCTTGCGCAGCTGGGGGAACAGCACGTCCTCAACCACATCCGGAGGCTCAAAAGCGATGGCAAGGAGTGACGTGCCGCGCGCTGCCAGCAATGCCTCAAGTTCGGGTGCGGTCATCGGCGCAACGGGCGCGGGGAAAAAGAATTCCGCGCCAGGCGAGCTAATGAACTCACATGCCCGGTCTATGAACCTGCACATGTTCTCAAGCGACAGGGCAGCAGCGACATTCCGTCCCGGGTCTGTGGGGTCAACCACGACCAGCGGGTCGCTCTGGACTGCGGCTGCATGGTGCTCGATATCAATAATTTTGCCCGGTACCCATCCGCATGCATCTTCCAGGACTTTAGTGAACGAGCCGTATCTGATTACAAGGAGCTCTGCGAGGTATCCCGAAAATCCGCGTGTCTTCAGCTCTGAGCCGTAAACCCCAGCGCCTTTCATGAACTGCTTGAGCAGCAAAACCTCGTCCTTGATGCCTGCTATTTTTTCCAGGACATACCTGTTATGGAAAGGGGACCTGTCAACCGCAGACTTAATGCTTGCAACGTCAGCGACTTCAAAGCACGGCACAAGGTCAACATCATATCCGTCAAATACGGCGTGCACATAGGGATGCTCAGCGTATCTCTCCTCGCTCTCCTGTGCATCTGCGGCTGCGGCTCTCGCTATTGCAAGCCCTTTTTCCTCAAGCTCTGCTCGTGTTGCCTGTTCGGGAAAGCAGATGAAGATGTCAAGGTCGCACTCGCCGGAAAGCCAGGTCCCGCGGGCTGCGGAGCCCACGAGCATGCCATGGGCACTGATACCTGCGTCAGCGGCAATCCTGTCTATGAGCGATATCAGCCGCCCTGATATCTCCTGCAGTCGCTGCCGCTCGCCATCGCCCGGCTTTATTCGCCTGAGCACGCCGCCAAGTAGCGTATCCATTTCAGGCATCCCTTAGCTTCACGTCCTTCAGCGTTTCGTACACGGGTCCGCCCGGCGTCAGGGTACTCTTCTTCAGCGAGATGCTCCCGACACGGATTGTCCCCATGTCCACACCAGACAGGTCTGAAAGTGCTTCCCCCAGCCGCAGGCTGTCTTCCTTCTTCAGGAACTTTATCCTTGCAAGCGTTGCGTGCGGCACGAACTTCCGGTCGTCTTTCCCGAACCCGAGCGGCTCGAGCAGCCGTTCAACTTCGGCGTGAAGCTCCTCAAAGTTGCCCTCTGCTCCGAGCCACACGACCCTTGGTGCCCTGCTGCCCGGAAATACGCCCACCCCTTTTACCCTCGCATCAAAAGACCTGCATGCTACCTGTGACAGGGCTATTGATATCGGCGAGACCTGCGTTTCCTTCACGTCACCGAGGAATTTCAGCGTGATATGTACCTGCGCCGGCTTGACAGGTTTTAAACCGGTCTTAGGCAATCGTGCTTCAACCTTCTCTATCTCAGGTATCAGTGTGCCAAGAAGTACGACTGCAACAAAAGCTCTTATCATGGCACAGCTATTTAATGCAGGATAACTTAAAAATATGTGCATGCAAGGTATATGCGGTCAAAAGAGATGAGTCCGGCATGATGCTGTCACCCGAGGATGGCGCGAGGGCTGTAAAGCTCGCGCGCGATTCGATTGAACGATATCTGCGAAACGACCCNNACTCCGCGGATGCATAGGGCGTCCGTATCCCGTACTGCCTCTGGGCGAGGCGATATCAGTGTCCGCAGTGGATGCGGCGACAGAAGACCCCAGGTTCAGCCCTCTACGTCCGGACGAGTTATCGTCAATTGTCATAGAGGTGACCGTGCTAACGATGCCCGAGAGGATACATGCTGCAGCATCCGAGCTACCGGGCAGGATTATTGTGGGACAGCACGGGCTTATCGTGAAGAGCGGCATGTGTGTGGGGCTCCTCCTTCCGCAGGTTGCAACAGAGTACGGGTTCGATGCCGAGGAGTTCCTGTGCCAGACCTGCATGAAAGCCGGGCTTACCCCGGACATGTGGCTTGATACGAATACAGAAGTATATTGTTTTGAGGGGCAGGTCTTTGAGGAAACATCTCCCGGAGGGGAGGTGCACGAAAAGAACCTCAGGTCATGCAAATGATGCGGATATATCCTGACAAAAAGCCGGAACTGATTTAGTCAATTCTTACCATGCAGCAATCCCCCAGCCCAGGCGGCAGCGCGCTCCAGTTCGCCCTGTGCCAGCGGTCCCTCCCTGCCCTGCACTATGAATCCCAGAGGCTGCGCCACAAGATGCCC
>DUGO01000129.1:2331-3896 GCA_013331375.1 Candidatus Methanoperedentaceae archaeon
CCGCAGCACCCTGACTTCACCTGATGGCTGGATGGCTCCGGCTATAGCCCGGGCGATTTGTTCAGTATTCCCATAGACAGAGTCATAGACGAGCAGGATTTTCATAACCTATGTGTGCAAACTCGTTTATCTATATGCGTTATCATGATGTTCAAATCTCAAAAGTATTATCTTGTTATCGTTATTATCAATTTCATAAATGAGTACAAAAGAACCGATTTGTATCCTCCATTTCCCCTTTAAGACATTTCTTAAAGGCTTGCCGATATCAGGCTGTTCTGAAAGGATTTTAAGCTTCTTCTTTATATATTCGTAGCGAACCTTGTCCTTCTTGTATAACTTTTTTATCTCTTTTTGCACTTCCGGATGTGCAACTATCCTGTAGGTCATTTTTCAACACTTTTCAAGAAATCATCCATGCTGTCGAAAGCAACGCAACTCCCTTTTAAAATCTCTTTCTCAGCAGTTTTAATCCGTTCAACAAAGTCCGGTTTAAGTGTTTCTTCGGGAGGATAGCTGGTTTCATCCAACTTTTCTTCGATTCTCTCCAATTTTCCTATGATTTTTGTAAACATCATCTCGATATCATGACCTTTATATGAGTTTTCCATGTTTTAGCTCCATAGACTAATCAATTTATGACTTAAAAGCCTTTTTCTTTCAAAATCCTTAGAATTATCTCAAATTCTGGAATAATTCCCCCTTTTATCCTCCCTCAACATCTCATCCCTTCCTCTACCCACACTTCCACCCTGCCCGGCATTCTCCTGAGCCCCGTGCATGACGTCCACAGCATCTCCATTTCTCTGATGGCGCCCGCAAAAATTTGAACAAAACCGGGTTGCCCTTACAATCACCCGCCTGCCCCTCATTTGCCTCTTACTGCGCCCCCGCGCGCGGGCGGGATGGGGCGACGGGGTGCGGATGTAAGGTCTATTAGCCCTCAGGCTGCGCCACAAGATGCCCGCCTCTGGCTTCCAGGCTGGCGGCTATGCGACCGGCTGCGAATCCGAATAGCTTTACGAAGAAGCCTGCCAGCCTTGTGTCAAATGCAGCCACGCCGGTGTGTTGAAGTGCATTTGCCGGTATTTTGTTGAGGAACTCCCGGATGGCGGGCGTCGGTCTGCCTCCCTGTGTGGGCGAGCCGACTATGAGAAGGTCGATGGAACCCAATTCCGCTGCATCTTTCGCCCGCAGCACCCTGACTTCACCCGAAGGCTGGATGGCTCCGGCTATAACTTTTGCGAGCTTCTCGGTATTTCCATAGACTGAGTCATGGACGAGCAGGATTTTCATAACCTAGGATTTTAAGCTTCTTCTTTATATATTCGTAGCGACCCTTGTCCTTCTTGTATAACTTTTCTATCTCTTTTTGCACTTCCGGATGTGCAACGATCCTGTAGGTCATTTTTCAACACTTTTCAAGAAATCATCCATGCTGTCGAAAGCAACGCAACTCCCTTTTGAAATCTCTTTCTCCGCAGTTTTAACCCGTTCAACAAAGTCCGGTTTAAGTGTTTCTTCGGGAGGATAGCTGGTTTCATCCAATGGACTGCACCCCAAAA
>DUGO01000175.1 GCA_013331375.1 Candidatus Methanoperedentaceae archaeon
GCTCGTATAATCCCCTTTGTTCATCCCGATTATCACATGGTCAAGCACCTTTATGCCCACAAGCGCACATGCATCCGATACCTGCTTCGTTGTAGCGACATCGTCCCTTGACGGCTCGGGCTCACCTGACGGGTGGTTGTGCACGAGTATGATGCTGGATGCAAGCCTTGAAGTGGCTTCCTTTATGATGATTTTCGGGTCAACGATGCTCGCAGTCAGGCTTCCGCGGCTTATCTCCACGTTATTTATGACCTTATTCCTGTTGTCAAGCAGTATCACATAGAAAAATTCTTTCTTTGCGTCCCGGAGTTGGGCGGAATAGAAACCTGTGACATAAGATATCACATCTTCTGCGGAGCGTATCTTTTTCTTTTGTTCGGCATCTTCCCGGCAGAGCCTTTTCCCAAGCTCAAGCGCCGCCTTTAGCTGCGCTGCCTTAGCCATGCCTATGCCCCTGATTGTGCAGAGCTCGGCAATTTCAGCCGAATCAATCCCGCGCAGCGTCTTGAACTTGTTGAGCACATCCTTTCCGAGTTCCTCCGCGCTCCTGCCATCGCTGCCGGTCCGCAGTATTATGGCAAAGAGCTTCGATGGTGAAAGCGCCGAGGCTCCCTGCTTCACGAGCATCTCACGAGGTCTTTCATCCTCGACCCACTGCCTTATAGGCATGGTCGTCCTTGATTCTGAAATTCTTTTAAGTATATGCTCCCTGACCTTTCTGCAGTCATCAACTGTCCGCAGGTCGAGCCTGTTAATTATCTCGGCAGCCTGTTCATCAGAAAACTGCAATTTAGCCTGTCCCCGCAGGAATATCCTGCCTTTGGGGCTGCACACCGGGTATATCCTGCTCGCAGCCAGGGAGCTTATGAGTTCTTCGCGGTCCTCCATGCCCGTTCACCATTGCCGGGCTGGCAGCATGGCTCTTCAAATATATGAATGTGCCGGAAAAAACTTGAAAAGTCTTAAATGCGTTGGTGATAAGATTACTTCCACAGGATGGAGGTTACGAACATGGAGAGTTCCCTCGAGAATGCACATCGACAGCTCGATATCGTTGCAGAGCTGCTTGGCATCGACCCCGGCATACACGAGATACTGAAGCATGCCAAGACCACGCACACCGTAATGGTGCCTGTGCGGATGGACGACGGCAAGGTCAGGGTGTTCACGGGATACCGGGTACAGTATAACGATGCACGGGGTCCGTATAAAGGCGGGATTCGCTATCATCCCGACGTGAACCTGGACGAGGTCAGGGCGCTTGCCATGTGGATGACATGGAAGTGCGCAATCGCGGATTTGCCGTATGGGGGCGCCAAGGGCGGCGTTGTGTGTAATCCCAAAGAGATGTCACTGGCTGAAAAGGAGCGGCTCACACGGCGGTACACATTCATGATATCCGAGTTCATAGGTCCCCACAGGGATGTGCCTGCACCCGACGTCTATACCGACTCCCAGACGATGGCATGGATAATGGACACGTACAGCGTGATAAAGGGATACCTTGTCCCGGAGGTCGTCACGGGTAAACCGATATCCGTGGGAGGTTCAGAAGGCAGGGAAGAAGCAACGTCCAGAGGTGTTGCATTCTGCGTGCGCGAGACTTCAAGAGCCTTTAACGTAGGGCTTGCGGATGCATCGGTGGCTATACAGGGGTTCGGCAACGTGGGGGCGAACCTTGCGGTATTCCTGCAGGATATGGGATGCAGGATAACGGCTGTGAGCGACTCTACCGGCGGCATTTTCCGGGAAAAAGGACTTGACATCGGCAAACTATTGAAGTTCAAGAGAGATACCGGAAGCGTGGTCGGGTTTGAGGGGAGTGAGGACCTCTCAAACGAGGAGCTGCTTGAGCTTGAGTGCGACTTCCTTGCGCCGGCTGCCATGGAGAACCAGATAACCGAGAAAAATGCTAGGAGGATTAAGGCGAGGGTGGTGGTCGAGGGTGCGAACGGTCCCACGACAACTGAAGCCGATAAGATACTGCAGGAGCAGGGTATACTCGTCGTACCCGACATACTTGCGAACTCAGGCGGCGTAGTTGCCAGTTATCTTGAGTGGGTGCAGAACATTAACAGGCAGCACTGGTCGCTTGAGGAAGTGAACAGGCACCTTGAGGATAAGATGGTGAAAAGCTTCGACAGGGTGCATGCTCTCTCAAAGGAAAAGGGCGTGAGCATGCGTGAGGCAGCGCTGATGCTGGGCGTGGGCAGGGTTGTGGAAGCCATAAAGACGCTGGGGTTGTTCCCGTAATAGAACAAGAGCGTAGAGGCTGTAAAATCTTTTGGTTTTCAAAACAAAAAAACCGCAGATGAACGCAAATTAACGCAGATACGACAGCCCAAATCCGCGTTCATCGGCGTTTATCCGCGGTTTCTTATTTTTTGAATGATTACTGATAGCCCATAAACACCAGACTTTTTGACAGCCCCAGAGCGTAACAACGCTTAAGTACATGGAGCACAATCATGGGTGCTGCATCCGTAGCGGGCTTTATCCCGCGGCGCATGGGAAACCGAACGCACAAAGTGCGTGAGTCGGGCTCTTACAGGGCTTTACGGAGGAACAATGAAAGAGCAAAAGAAGACAAATCCACAGCTGGTAAAGCTGATTGGCGACCTGAAGGCAAAGTCGAGGGAAGCGAATACATCGTTGTGGCACGACGTGGCTCTGAGGCTTGAGCGCCCGACAAGGAACTTTTCTGCAGTGAACTTAAGCAAGATAAGCAGGCACTCCTCAAAACACGAGGCTGTGCTCGTGCCCGGCAAGGTGCTTGGCACAGGGGACATAGACCATCCCGTAATCGTGGCAGCGCTCGGGTTCAGCACAGGTGCCGCAAGCAAGATACAGAATGCAGGCGGCGCATGCATAACGATTGAGCAGCTGATGTCGAGAAACCCGAAAGGTTCGAAAGTCAGGGTTATGGGGTGAGACAATGAGCGTCATCAATGCAGACGGACTTATCCTGGGCAGGCTGGCAAGCATCGTGGCAAAGCGCCTGCTGAAAGGGGAAACAATATCCATAGTGAACGCGGACAGGGCTGTGATATCAGGCTCGACTGAGGCGACATTTGAGAATTACAAGACTTCAGTGGACAGGGGCACAAGAGAGCACGGACCATACTTCCCGAGGCGCCCGGACCAGATATTGAAGAGAACAGTACGAGGAATGCTGCCAAAAAAGAGGGCAACAGGCATCGAAGCCCTGTCGAGGCTGAAGGTATATGTGGGCGTACCGTCGCTTGTGGGCAAGGAAGAAATGAGCTCCATACCCGAAGCATCAATGACCAGGCTCGGTACGATAAGATATATGTACCTGGGTGACCTTAGCAGGAAACTCGGGAGCCAGTTCTGAGGAGGATTCATGAAAGTCATCAACTCATCAGGTAAAAGGAAACGAGCAATCGCCCGTGCGACCATCACAGAGGGCAAGGGGCGAGTGAGAATCAACAAGGTTCCCATCGAGATAATCACGCCTGAGCTAGCAAAGCTGAAGATGAGCGAGCCGCTGACATTCGCGGGCAGTATCCTGCCATCGGTCGATATAGACGTTAACGTTAGCGGCGGCGGCGTGTTCGGGCAGGCTGGAGCCGTCCGGACAGCAATAGCAAGAGGGCTTGTCGCATGGACAAACGACCCAGCGCTCAAGGATGCCTATCTCGGCTACGACAGGAACCTGCTTGTGAACGACTCTCGCCAGATGGAGACAAAGAAATTCGGCGGGCGCGGCGCAAGAGCGCGGAGACAGAAGTCGTACAGGTGAACGAATGATTCCTGTCAGATGCTTCACGTGCGGAAAGGTAATAGCAAGTTCCTGGGAAGAGTACAAGAAGCGAACCGCGGTCGAGGAACCCGGCAAGGTCCTCGACGACCTCGGCATCACGCGATACTGCTGCAGGAGGATGCTGCTCACTCACGTGGAACTGGTCGACCTGTTCGCGCCTTACCAGTAGCGGGGTTGTAGGGTAGCCTGGTCCATCCTACGGCGTTCGGGACATATTGATGCGAGATACGCCGTGACCTGAGTTCAAATCTCAGCGACCCCATCATTGTACAGACTATGACCTCTCCCGGAGGGACTCCGGGAACCAGATTGATTGTGGAACGTTAAATCAACATAAATACAGGCAGTTTTTAAGGTGGCTGGTTACTTTGGAGTATACAAAATATGAGCATGCTCGTATTGTCGGCGCAAGGGCACTGCAGATATCAATGGGTGCACCTGTGCTGATAGACGACGATAGCGGAGACCCGATCGACATTGCGATGAGAGAACTTGAACTTGGCGTTCTCCCTATAACTGTCAAGAGAAGCGTCAGCAGACTGCTGCCGCAGAGGTCTGAGCCTCTGGGCATCAAGGAGTCGCGTGCGATGAGCATGGCAGAGGAGCCGGCTGCTGAAGAGAAGGCACCGAGCAAACCAAAGAGAGCAAAGAAGAAGAGGTAAGACCATGGAAACAGATGTCAGAGATATCAATTACCAGTCGATTATCCCGCTGGACGTGTATCTTGCTGCAGGCATCCATATAGGCACGCAGCAGAAGACGAAAGAGATGATGCGCTTTGTGTACCGCGTCAGGAACGACGGGCTGTATGTCCTGGATATCCAGTCCACGGATGAGCGCATACGGGCGGCTGCAAAGCTGCTGGCAAAGTACGAGCCTGCAAAGATACTTGTCGTGTCCGCAAGGCAGTACGGGCACTATCCTGCGGATATGTTCGCAAAGTCGGTCGGGGCAAAAGCCATCACAGGCAGGTTCGTCCCGGGGACGCTCACAAACCCGCAGCTTCGCAAGTACATCGAGCCGGACATACTCATCGTGACAGACCCGGCAGGCGACCTGCAGGCTGTGAACGAGGCAG
>DUGO01000084.1 GCA_013331375.1 Candidatus Methanoperedentaceae archaeon
CTCCCTGCCTGTGAGCCTGTCATCAAGAGTGGTATCCTGGAATACCATGCCAATGTTCTCGCGAACCTGCGATGACTCCTTTTCCACGTCAAATCCCCATACTATTGCCTTTCCTGATGTTGGTTCTGCCATCGTGGAAAGCATGCTGATCAGAGTGGTCTTTCCTGCACCGTTCGGTCCCAGAAGCCCGAACAGTTCTCCTGGTTTCACTGAGATGCTGATCTTATTTACAGCAGCTATATCATCAAATCGTTTGGTTATCTCCTCTGTCTCAATCGCATAAAGCATGATCTTATTTTATCTTGAATGTTTATAGATTATGAGGTCACGTCAAATTTGTATTCCTTGCGCACTCCATTGATCAATGTATCTATTTTCAGCGTCGGACCTTCAGCATTATTGATCGTTGGATGGCATAAGCCTATAATTTTTTGAGTGTTCTCGGTCAAAACGAATTCCATTCCAGACCCGGTGGTGCATAAGTCATTTAATCCCACTTCTTTATCGTACTTGCCCGGCAGTACCTTTGAGCTCTTTGCATCGACTTCTTCATTAACTAATTTAAAATCAAGGCTCTTAACATTATTATTTTTAACCTGCAGATTAATTAACGTACAGGGTTGGATCTCACTTGATCCGGGCGATTTAATACAATCAGGAAGAGTCCTGACTTCTATGACCTGTACCTGATAAGGATCTTGCGAAACCTGAGCCGCAGTAGTTTGAAATATGGTTGGTTGAAAATAAGTTGTCTGAGCTGGAGTTGGTTTAGCTGTTTCTGTCACCTTTCTCTCCTGACCGCCTGTGCATCCTGATATGATTACCGCTATTCCAATAACTGAAATGATTATGATATTTTTCAATTTGATCATAATAACACCTGAAACCAAGATTTCTTTTATTAAAATAAAACTGTCGGTTTAACATGACCATTACATTAACCGAAGTCTTTATCAGTTATCATTCACAATTGAGGGTTACTATTTTCACTCCGCAGCGGGGTAGGGTAGTCAGGAAATCCCGACGGGCTCATAACCCGTAGATCCATGGTTCGAATCCATGCCCCGCTATCCCTGGTCATCGCACGTTCGGGCAGCCAGAAGAAATCTATATATATTATAAAGTTGATTTGCATCTTGAATATTGAGGAGGTGCGCCGTTGGAAACCGTAGAATTACTGCGTTCGAAAATAAAAGCGCGTATAGAACGGTACCTCGAAGTTGACACCGAAGGGATTCGCAGTTTTGTCATGAAGATACTGCTGCGGATGCGGCAGTTCACCGTTGACGATATGTACCGGAACATCAAGAGCAAATTCGGGATATCGTACAGCGCAGTGGCTTCCATGATAGGATATATTTACTCGAAACTCGGAATCCTCCACGCGTGCAAGAAATCTTACAAAACGCCGACGATTTACAGCCTGAAGGAAGAGTATATAGACCTTGTTAAGGCTGCCCTTGATAAGCCAGAAAGCGCTGCCGTATGACAAGAGTCAAAGAGGCGCGCAGGACAGCGACCACACTTGTAGTCCGCTCTGACGCAAATGCGCGCATCAGCCACTCACGTGAACCGTACTATGAGCTCATGCGGCGTCTGTTCCAGGAGGAGGCAACCGCGATGCGCGGGCAGAAGTTCCTGCTGCTCGTGGAGGAGAGGCAGAAAGCTGCGAATCCGCTGAAGACAAAAGAGTGGGACGAGACAATCCGGCTGCTCGGCGTGAGCAGGTCATCCTTCTATGCTATGCGCAACAAGCTGCTCGGCGCAGGGCTTATTACAAGCAAGGGCGGCGAGTACAGGCTGTCAGGGCTTTTCAGCAAGGACCTCTCTGACATGGCAAAGTGGTGGTGGACTGCCGTGCTGCACAACGAATCCGAGACCCTCTAACCGCACGTTAATCGCAGGTCATCAAGCCCTCTATCTCATCGTTCAGGTGTATGAAGCGTTCAATGAGCTTCTCATCAAGTCCCTTTTCACGCAGATGCATCACTTCTTCCTGTATCGTGATGCGCCCTGACCCGCTTAAGAGATTATCAGCATGAGCCACTATCTTTTCTTCAATGGAATGCGGCATGTAGTCTCCCGGAGGCAGCGCCAGCCGCGAAGCCTCGTCCCTGTCTATGCCAGCCCCGATGTGCCGCTCGATTATCCGGACGAGCCTTCCGTCAAGTCCGATACCGCGCGCAATCGCCACGCCCTCCACGGCGTGCCTTATCCCGTGCGTCCTTGCGCGACCGATGTCGTGCAGGAGCGCGCCAGCCACCACAAGCTCCATGTCCACACGGATGCCGTGCTTTCTGGAGCAGGAATTTATGCGCTCCGCGATATCGCCCGCATACTCCGCAACTGCAAGGCAGTGCGACACAACGCTCGCAGAGCAGCCTGCATGCTCAAGGAGCAGGATTGCCTCATCCTTTGACGGGAGCACGGCATCACGCCCTTGCGCCAATCCTGGACTCTATCTCCCCTATCCTTTTCTTGATGGTAGCTATTAAGGCTTTGTTATCCTCAAAGTCGAGCCTTGCGCCGCATGCAGGGCACACGAAGCTGGATTCGGATGCGGTCTCGAACAGGTACCGCCTGCCGCAGCTCTCGCATACATAAAACATGTTGTCCCTCTCGAACTCGAGCCGCGTCTCGAGGTTCTTAAGAAGCTTTCTGGATTCTGCAGTGAGCAGGCTTTCGATATTGTCCATGTTGAGCGTCCACAGGTAGGTCAGCCAGCCGCTATTGGTATCCCGCTCTCGCCTGTAGGATGCGAGCCTGTTCTCGTATAAGATGAAAAGCGTCCTCCTGACGATGTTCAAAAGAACGCCCGTGACCTCGGAAATCCGCTCGTCAGTGACCTCACCGGGAGGCATGTTGCGGATAACCTTGAGTCCCTCCTCGCCAACAAGTTTCAAAATACATTCCCTGACGACAGGGTTGTTTAAATCGACCAAGAAATTCACCTAATCATCCTTTGTCCTTATTGGTCTTAAAACTTGCACAGCCGCAAGACGTGCGACGAGCATCTTTTAACTTTACCCATCGCCTCATCCCTGCTCTGCCCTTCGGCAAGCAGAGTCACGACCGGGTCGCCCGGTACGATGCGCTGCCCCTCGCTCGGTATATCGGCAGCGAGCCCCTTATCCAGCATGGAAAGAAGCCCTTCTGACATTCCGGCATCCACAGACAGCATGCCATGCGGGAACACGAGCGCCTTGGCTGAGAACCTGGCGTGCCTCGCCTGGACCGGAAGCGCTCCCGCAAACGCCTTCACATGCATGTCGAATACATTCATACCTGTTGAGCGCTCCACTGTGTCGATGCTGCCCTGGAATCTCGGATTAACCTCGATAACAACGGGTCCGTCATCCGTAATCATGAAATCCACGCCGTTCGAACCCACGAGTCCGAGCTCACAGGCAAGCTCCTCCGCGAGCCGCATCATCTCATCCCCGAATGGAGTCGCAAGAGGGGTGACATTGCCGCAGTAGGCAAATGGCAGGTGCGTGAGCCATGGCACGCCAACAAGCTGCTCGTTGACAGCGATAGCCTGCGCCTCATCGCCCGTGCATATGAGAGCCACGCTTCCGGGTATCCCGTGCACGAACTCCTGCGCGATATACTCATCGTCGCAGTGCGTGGACACGAACTCTGAGAGTGCAGCCTCACATGTAATTAGCCTGTTCTTTATGCCGCCCGAACCGCGCCTCGGCTTTACCATGACCGGGAACTCAGGCACATAATCTTCGCAGACGATATGTGTGTCCGGGTGCCGCATGCCCAGTTTCCGGAGCTTTTCCGCAAGCCATGCCTTGTCAGTAACGCTATCCATTATTTCCGGGCTGTTGTTCAGCGTGACGCATGGGCTCCTGAAATTCTCAAACCCGGGACCGAGCACAAGCGCATCGAACCCGAACTCCTGCACGTGCTGCATGAGCTCACGTGAAGAGGCGATGGAATCGAACGTCACAACGCCATCAGCGCACATCCGCAGGTCGATATCGCCGAAATGGTCAAGCGCGTATACCGTGTATCCCGCCCGCTTTGCAGAGCACACGATATGCCGTGTGTTGTAGCCTGCGACGAGTAACTTCATCTTTCGAGCACCCTCTTTCCCCGCGGAAGCGGCACTATCTCAAGTTTCCCGCCAAAGCCTGCCCTCAGCACGTCGGTCCCGCGTAAGCTATTCAGGCGATCGAGCATGACTGCAAGTGCGGCAACCTCGGAATGGGGCTGGTTGCCAACCGCGACGTTCCAGTCCGCAAGGTCGTAAATATCAGGGGGTACCTTCTCTGCTCCCACGACCAGCAGGAGCTTATCCGCATCAACAATCTCATGTATCACGTCCGGCAAATTGACCCCGTACATGGTGAGGTGGCAGACCCTGCCCCGGTCCTCCTTCCACTTCGCAATCTCGCTCTTCCAGCTTACCCCGCACTTCACATAAAAGCTTCCGCCCCAGACTTCAGTGACGCTTTCTATGCTTTTTTTGATACCCGTGTCATTTGATGTAAGGAGCATGCCCTCTGCACCCAGTGCGCGCGCTGTCAGCCCCACATGGGTCGTTATCCTCTGGTCTCTCTGGGGTCTGTGACCGAGGCGCAGCACTGCGATTCTCATACGTACACAACCTCGCCGTTCTGCGGCGCAACGGCATCGATTCCATATTCTGCCCTCACCCATTCCGCGAACTGCGCGCAGTTGTCCCCGTGGACTGTGATTATCTTTTCAACGCCTGTTTTGCCGAACCTGTCGACCAGCTCCTTAAGCTCACTGTCGCCGCAGTGTGCGGAAAAATCGTACTGCTCGATGCGTGGGCGCAGGTGCATCGTCCTGCCGCCGACCTCGATGAAGCCGGTGTCGACCAGTCTCCTGCCCCCGGTGCCTTCCACCTGGTAGCCTGTCAGCAGCACGGCAGATTTCGGGTCATCGTACAGGTGCCTTATGTATGTAAGCACTGGACCCCCTTCGAGCATGCCTGATGTGGTGACTATGACCGAGGGCTCGGACAGGATGTCCTTCCTGTCCGTGGGGTCCACGACCTCCGCGTTATCATACGCCTTCTTGAGCAGCCTGAAATCCCGCACGCTTTCAGGTCTGCGGCGCAGCAGCCTGAAAACATCAACTCCCATGCCGTCAACGTAGGCCCTAAGCCCGTGTTTTTTCAGAATAAGCATGATCTCCTGCGTTCTACCTATGCTGAAAGCCGCAATTACTGCTTTTCCCCCGAGATCGATGGTCTCTTTTACCGATTCGATAAAGCGCTCTTCCAGTATCTTTCTGGGTGTGTGGCTCCTGCCAAAGTACGTGCTCTCTACCATCTGGATATCGCTCTGCGGAGGCCTGGCATCCGCACCGTCCAGGAGTTCGGTCTGCAGGGTGTTTATATCCCCGGTATAGAACAGGCTCTTGTTGCCTTTTACAAGGTGCACCGAAGAAGAGCCCGGAACATGTCCGGCATCGTAAAGGCACGCCTGGAAGCCCTGGGTCTCAAATTCCTGCCTGTATTTCACTGTTCTTACGCCCCTCTCGAACTCCTGGATCTCTTCGCTATAATAAGGTATGATGTGGCCTCTGCTCTCGGCTATTTTAAGGGTATCTCTCGCCAGGAGCGCTGAGAATCTTGCCGTCGCAGATGTTGAGTATATTTCGGGTTCGAGGTCCATGAGGTTGGGCGCAAGCCCGCAGTGG
>DUGO01000156.1 GCA_013331375.1 Candidatus Methanoperedentaceae archaeon
GTTTTGGATGTCATTAATACAACGTATGTTCAAACATATATTTAATTTTAATCCCGGCTGATTTTCCGCTTTTGGTAAAAAGCATCAAAAAATTTGCCCTTCAGAGCATCCCCTGATGCGCCGTCCGCCTCTGCTCGGGTCTGAATCCCAAGCCGGAATGCCCTGCCTGTTTTTCCCTGATTAATGCCCATTCCTGCCCTGGTAGCTTGAACCATATTTAATTTCATGCTCCAGTTCCGGACCTTCATATGCTACTGCCCCGGTTTTTTCCTTAACGGGCGCTCCAGATTCTACATTCGGGGAGGCTGGCTGCACCTGTTCAACTGAAGAAAGCTCCTCCCCGATATTGAACTTCAATATTTCAGCCTGCAATTCCGTTGACAGGTCGAACAGCTCATGGGTCGCACGGACGAGCTGGTCCATCAGCGCCGCCTGCTCCTGTGCTGCAGCCGAAGCTTCTTCCGTGCTTGCCGCCGACTCCTCGCTTATCGCAGATACCTCCTCAGCCGGAGCCGTGACCTCTTCAACCGATGCCGACTGCTCCTCTGCAGCGGCTGCTATCTCCTGTGCCATGCCTGCTACGCTGCCTGACGCATCGACAACCCGGTTGATGGCTGCCAGTGTTGAATCTATGGTCCTCACACCTTCGCTTACAGAATTTGTACCCTGCTCCATGCTCACGACCGCATTATTCGTACCCTGCTGGATTTCCTTTATCAGCATCGTGATCTGGTTGGCTGCATCCCTTGATTCCTCGGCGAGTTTGCGTACTTCCTCAGCCACGACCGCAAACCCCCTGCCGTGCTCACCCGCACGCGCCGCCTCGATGGCTGCGTTCAATGCAAGAAGGTTTGTCTGGTCTGCGATACTGGTTATCACGCTTATAATCTCACCAATCTTCTGTGATTTGACATCAAGCTCACGGATTACCGTTGCTGCATCATCCACTGTTGTCCTTATTTTCACAATTTTTTCGGATACATCCCGGGATAGCTTCCCGATATCCTGTGCGGTCTTGCTGGCATCGTTCGCCCCTGCAGAAGCGTTTTGCGCATTTGCAGCCACCTGCTGCACGCTCTCAGTCATTTCCTTCAAAGCTTTGGCGATTTCCTGCATCTTACCCGACTGCTGGTTCACGCCCTGTGAAATGACCTGTGCAATTCCTGAAATCTGGTCGGTCGATGCCTTGAGCTCACCGCTCGATGAGGAAAGCTCCTCAGCCGTAGCTGAGACTTTCATGGCAGATTTCTGTACCTTTCCAAGCACGTTTTTCAGGTTCCCTGTCATTTTATTGAAGCTTGAGGCAAGGATACCTATCTCATCAGTTGATTCGATTCTTATTTTCTTCGTGAGGTCTCTTTTTGCAATTTCTTCTGCACCATCGACCAGACTGTATATCGGCTTTGTCAGTTTATTTGACATAAAAATACCGAGCAATATTGCAAAAATAAGACCTCCCGCACCTATCACTAACATCTTCTGCTGGGCATCTTCCCTGAGGGCTACAAACGGAGCTTCCGGGGTCCCGACGTAGAGTATGCCTATGACCTTTTTATCGATATCGTATATTGGCTCATATGCAGAAACATACCATGCGTTCACAACAAACGCTCTGCCGTAGTAGGTTTTTCCTTCCTGCAATACCGCTTTGTACACTGGTATGGATACTCGAGTCCCAATAGCCCTGTTGCCATCCAGTTTCTTTACATTTGTCGAAATGCGAAGGTCATTCATGAATATTGTGGAGGTCTCAACCTTCACAGCGTTCTTTGTCTCATCGACAATGCTGAAATCCTTGTTAATGAGGTGCCCGACTACAACGGCTCCCACGATTTTGCCATCTACATATATCGGGTTTGCGGCTTTTATCATCATGCCGGACGTCTCAATCTTTTTATCGGATGGCATTGCCCCATCTGTCGGGATAATGTCAAGCCTTGCCTGCCCATCCAGTTTATCAGGAGCAAGGTCTTCAATTGGCACTATAGCAGAGGCAACAGCTTCTGTTCCCCGAAGAGCCCTGGATACGAAAGCATCAGATACAAGGTTTTCACCTCTTTGCGAAACAGTGCTGATAAACGGATATTGCTTCTTTACCGATTGTATGTATGTTGAAATATTGCCGGAATCCATATCGCGGTACAGCTCATCATTGCTTGCGATGAAGTACGCGGACAGCATAAGCTTGTGCTCCATGTTGCCGTAAACCATGCGTGCCGCCCCCAGGTCTCCAATCATTTTTGTCTGGATCTGTCCACCGATTCCCTCATCTATAAGATTGGTGCTGAGATATGCCGCTGCAGCCAGTATTACCAGCACGTTAGCGGTTATAGTAATCAATAATTTTGCCTTTATGTTTATATTGTCCAGTACCCTAATGCCCGTTTTCATCGCACCATGCCCCTACAAACCGTTTTCGAGTCCCATTCAAAAACAGAGATACTTCAAATTCTCAACAATATAACTCGCTTTGTGAACAACGTGTGAAANNCGCTAGATACGGTCTCATCATCAGTGCAAACATTAATTACGCAGTCATACATTAATGTAGTAAAATTATATAACACGTGAACAGGTTAAAAAATGAACGAGGGAATTTATGACACTCGAATCAAGAATCTCTGAACTTGCAGGCACATCAAGACCGACTGCTGCTATCATCGGGCTCGGCGGCGCAGGCTGCAACATGGTCTCATGGATAGCAGAAAAGGGTATTGCAAGCGGCAGGACCATCGCAGCGGATACCGATGCCAACCAGTTGATGAATGCAAAGGCAGATGTCAGGATCCTGATGGGAGAGCATACTTACATGGGCAAGGGCTGCGGCGGGTNNTCTGAGGCTGCTCGGGAGACCATCAAGGAGATAAAAAACGAGCTCACAGGAGCAAATCTCGTGTTCATCATTTCAGGCTTCGGCGGCGGAACAGGTACAGGCTCAGCCCCGATAGTTGCAGAGGCGATTCGCGAAACCGGTGCTCTTACGATGGGGTGCGTGACACTGCCTTTCAACTATGAGGTCCTGCGGAGGAAAAAAGCCATTGCAGGCATCAAGTCGTTTTCAAGCAGGTGCGATTCGGTCGTTGTAATTGACAACTCAAAGCTCAGGACTGTCGCCAGCAACCTGCCGCTCAAGGAGAGCTTCGGTATCGTGAACGAATTCGTTGGCAGCTTCATAAAGCACATCACGGAGACCATCACGACCCCAAGCCTTGTGAACCTGGATTACTCTGACCTGCGGAGCGTGGTCGAGCGCGGTGGCATATCATCTGTCGGAATCGGCGAGGCAGAGGGTGAGAACCGCATTCAGAAAGCCGTGGAACAGGCTCTGTCGTCACCTCTCATCGATGTAATAGACATCTCAAGGGCATACGGTGTCCTCATCAATATCATGGGCGGCGAGGACATGACACTGGGTGAGGTCGCTCAGGCGGGCGAACTCCTGCTCCAGAAAGCCCCGAATACGGAGAGGATTGTCTGGGGCGCAAAGGTCG
>DUGO01000017.1:0-11466 GCA_013331375.1 Candidatus Methanoperedentaceae archaeon
ATGTTCTGCTTCATCTCGTACTCCTGCGCTCTTGAAGGGCAACCCTTAACGCGCTCCTTGTATGCCATCCGCCTCTCTATTAAGGGTCTGAGCACACGTGGAATAAGTCCTGTCTGCTGCTGGCAGATATTATAATGCGTAAAAGGCACACGTTTTTTCGAATCAGGGCAGCAGGGGCAGAGCACAGTCTCTGGCGAGATGTTGTGTTTCACCATTATGTTGGGAAAGAGCGATGCGAAATCAATCTCAAACACATCCTCATGCAATCCAACCTTTGGCTCGATTACAAGGGCGCCCCTGTCAGCGATGAGAAGTTCCTCAGCTGTCTTCCAGTATTCAGCAAGGTTGCGCTTCCATGGGACCAGAACGCCATCACGAAGAGCCTGATTTACCTGAAGAGCCGTGACAGCGCTGCCCGGGCTCAGACGCGATAGCTCCTGCATGGGTATTCCTGTTATGCGGGAGAGGTCGATAAGCCCGGGCAGTCCGCCTTCCCTGAATAGAAAACATGATCTGTCAAGATGCAGCCGCCCTGACAGCAGGTATCCCCTGGGCTTGTAGAGTATCCTGCCGTAGCTGAAATACGACTTTCCCCCGCATTCAGGCAGGATATCCTTTTCCCTTCCGAGCTGAAGTTCGATGCCGTGCAGGGACGCGCGGTGATGCAGGTACGGGAGTTCAAAGCTGTCCCCCCTTTCTGTAAATATCAGGTCCGGGTCGATATGGGCGACCAGGCAGTTGAGCTCATTGACCATCCGAGCCTCATCATCTCTTTCAATGAACGTATCCCCCAGAGTTATCCTGCCGATGGGGTCATCCATCGTGATAATGCCGTGGTCCCTGTCCGGTATTACCGATAACTCGGTGCTGACAAGTTCGGGTATTTCGTAATCAAGGGCATACTGCTCGTCATCAAGAACATCTCCCCTGAGCCTTGCTGCTGGGAACAGGTTATGTTCAAGGAGATACTGCCTTACAGGGTCAAGGTCGATGTTGTACAGGCTGCACCCTCTGGCTTCAAGCATCGAAGCGATATCGTAAATCAACCCGGATTTTACCCGTAAAGATATCACTTTTTCAGGAGCCCTGCCAAGCCAGGTACATTTCTCATCGAAGCCCGCATCTTTCGCACCGGGCAGGCTTGCAATCAGGGGCAGGAGTTCGGGTCTGCCTCCCACATATATTCGCGGATAATAGACCTCACGCACGGGTCTGCAGCCCCTGCCGTCCTTAAGCCATCTCGTTATGGTGCTGTTCTCCGGAACGTACCTGGCATCCAGAAGGAACACGCGCTATTGCCTCCCGCAGGGACATGAGTTCTTTCTGCTGCTCCACAAGTATGGACAGGAAAACTGCGTCCATAGGGTCAAGCGCAGGCGCAACGGTGCAGGATGAGGCGTGCTTCCTTGCATGGTTCATGAGACTGTCAAAAGCGGTTTTATCCTCGCCGCGCAATGCCCTGCGAAATACCGAAAGCTCGGATGTAATTTCCTCAAGCAGGTTGCGAAAACTCGGCACAGTCCTGCCCATGAACCTCACCTCCTGTGCAATCCACATCCATGAAATCACTGAATCTCCTCTGACCCTGGGGCACCGGCATGTATTCGTGGACCCGCCCATTATCAATTATTTTTATTAGCTTCTTTGAATGCTGCTCAATTCGCACAACACGGTCTGCTTTACAGGCAAGCAGCCTGTCCCCGTACCATGACCCCCCAAAGCTCGTGATTACAGTTATGATGCCTTTTTCGAGAGTCTGCGACCTTATGCGTTCAAGTACCGGCGCAAACATCTTCCTGCCGTCAACTCCGGAAAACAGGGCAGGTAGATAGGATATCGCCAGTACTGCAGGATTCCAGGATTTAATCGCGCGGTTCAGCGGCTCGTCCAGTATCGCATCAATCTGGTACTCAGTGAAGGCGCGGGCGACATGTATGCGGGAAAGTACTTTTTTTGATGGTGCTCCTATCGATTTAGCAGCCTTTGACATGGCATAGGGATTAAAACTGTTCCANNGATTTAAAATCCTGAAGGTCAATGGGCAGATGTAGAGGACTGCGATGGCTGACGCACTGGTACATTTCAGTTCACATCCGAATCAGAGGGGAATAACAGGTTTGACCTGCTATTTTAAAAGCAGTTGTAGAGCGAGGCGAAAGTATTCGCTGGATTTATGTCAGTTCATGCGTATGAAAACGTGGAAAACGCATCACAACCCTTAGAATTGGACGCGCGAGCATGTTAAAAAAAATATGCCGAAAAACGGGAATGCTACCCCTTCACATTCCCCGCATGCAGCCCGCATTCCTTCTTCATCGCGTCCTCCCACCACCAGCGCCCCTCGCGCTCATGCTGCCCGGGCAGCACAGCCCGCGTGCATGGCTCGCATCCTATGCTCACGAAGCCCCGCTCATGCAGCCTGTTGTACGGCACGTTGTTCACCCTGATGTACTGCCACACCTGCGCTGATGTCCATTTTGAAAGCGGGTTGAACTTGATGAGCTTCCCGTTGCCGAATGTGGGGTCTATCTGGACAACGGGCACGAATGCGCGCGTGTTGGGGCTCTGGTCCCTGCGCTGCCCGGTTATCCATGCATCCAGACCTGCGAGCGCGCGGCGCAGCGGCTCGACCTTGCGTACGTTGCAGCATCCGGTATGCCCGTCTTTGTAGAATGAGAAAAAGCCCTTCTCGCGCACGAATTTCTCGAGCTCCCCCGTATCCGGGGAATATACGTTCACGTCTATGCCGTAGAACTCCCGTACCCTGTCCACGAACTGGTACGTTTCAGAATGAAGCCTGCCCGTGTCAAGAATGAACACGGCGAAGCTTTTACGTATGCGCTTTGCCATGTCAATCAGCACTACGTCCTCTGCGCCGCTGAAAGAGATGGCTATGTTCTTGTAATTCTTGAATGCGTATTCGATTATTTCCTGCGGAGTCTTATTATCGTACTCTTCCGCGAGCTGCTCTAATACTTTTGTCACTGGAATCCTCCTGTAATATCCTGTGATTTCCTGATGGATTGCCCTATAGGCATCTCCAGCCTATTAAAAGATATGTTTGGGGCAGCAGTCACCAGCCTTAACTCCAGTCTGCCGGAAACCATTGCGTGGGCAATTCTGCCCGGATTTCCTGCATACCTCGATATCCCTGTTCGTCCGGCACTTCCCGCTATGTCATTCTTTCTTCTCGAACGGTCTTGGCAGGTCAAATGAGTACGCCAGGAAGCCGTAGGTGAACAGTATCACGGCATAGACCAGCACAAGGATGATGAAGGCGTGTCGATAACTTTGGTTTTGATGTAAAAAGGAATAATGAACCACGAGTACACAGTGGACTGTCAGCACCAAAACTTTTATAATACTGACCTGGCAAAGCTTTTATATAGGACAATAACCTAATGAAAGGTAGTCAGTTGGCTTATTAGGTAACATATAGAACGTGGGGATATTCCCCTCTGTGCTGTGCGTCTTTTAGGTTGATTGATAGAGGAATAAGATTGTTCGGTGAACAGGAAAACAGAGCTCCCGTGTCTCAGGGCGGTGTCCACGACGTGACGATAGAGGGCATTGCCAGAGAGGGGGATGGTATAGCGCGTATACAGGGCTTTGTGATTTTCGTGCCTGGCACGAAGGTCGGAGACCATGTTACGATAAAGATAGAAAGGGTCTTGCGAAAATTCGCAATTGCTACCCTTACAGAAAAGAATTGAGAACACAAGTGCCAGAGGAGAATATAATATGGCCGATGAAAGAAGAGGCGGCTTCCGCGGTGGAAGAGGCTTCAGACCGAGCGGTCCGAGAGAGATGCACAAGGCAACCTGTGCGGACTGCGGTCAGGAGACCGAGGTACCCTTCGTTCCATCCGGTGACAGACCGGTGTACTGCAGGGAATGCTACCAGAAGCACAAACCCAAGAGATACTGAAACAGGTCTCTGATTAAATTCGAGTCGAAGTATTGGCAGGGCAATGATAGTCAAAATATCATTCCCTCAAACCTTTTTTATTTTATCTGAATACCCGGGATTTTGCAGCTTTCGGTGTGCGCCAGATCCCCCCAGAAAGGCATATATCCAATCCTCGCATTCATAGCTTCGTTATGCTGGGTTTCTTCTCATGGAAGCAGTATAAGCTGAAAAGGCTGCTGTCAAAATCGGCAGACAAGGAGCTCGCCATCATCGGAAGGCACAACCCGTCCTCAGATTCCATCGCAAGCGCGCTGGCATTCAAGAGGCTCGCTGAGCATTTCCTTGTGGATGCAAAGATATTCTACACTGGCACCATACTTAATAAGACGCTGCAGAACCTTGTGGGTGAGGAGTTCACGCAGCTCTCAGAATTCACGACCGGGAAACTTCCCGGGCGTGTGGCGCTTATCGACACCCTGCCGGACGGTATCCCCGCATGGCTTAAGCAAAAAGTTGTGCCGTCCATAGTCATTGCCAGGTCGCCTGCAGCATACAGGGACTTCGGGACATCCTTCGGTGATATCAGGGATGAGGTGGAGACCACGTCCAGCATACTCGTCGAATATCTCGAGGGGTTCCACCTTGCAATAGACAAGCGCCTTGCAACCCTGCTTCTTTTCGCCATCCGGGAACGGACGTCCATGCTCATGACACGGGTCACGAAGTTTGACCTGGAGGCGTATTACCACATCCACAGGTATATCGACCCTGAGCTCCTTGTGCTGATAGAGCACCCCCAGTCGAAAGCTGAGACGTTCTCAGACCTTTCGCATGCTATTGACAGCAGGCTCATAAAAGGTCCGCACCTCTTCGCGAACGCAGGCTACTCAAAGGATCCCGGCTCTCTCCAGAAAGTCTGCAGGTACATGCTCGACCTTGAGGGCATAACGACAGCGCTTGTGGTCTCAGTAAACACTGCGAAGATCCACATCTACTGCGAAACCAAGAACATAGGCATCAACGTAAAAGGAGTGCTAAGGAAGGCGTTCGGCGAATGGGGAGACGTGACAGGCGAGTCCGGCTTTGCGAGCGCCACAATGCCGCTCGGGCTTTTCGGGATAATCACAGGGGATACCTCGGAGTCCAAGAAAAATCTACTCGCCTCGGTCAACGATTCCATCTCTTCACGGTATTTCTCTACAATGGAGTCCGAGGGCTACTGAACCGTCTTCGTGCACATTGTATGCATACGCCCCTGCCGGCGTCAAAGCACCGTGAACAGACGTGCCTGCCGCACAGCATGCAGGTGTACATTTTGCCCCCGCGCCCGCATATGCTGCATATGCCCATTACCTCCATAGCGATACGAACCCAAAAGGAGTTTTCGGCATGCACTGATTTATACCTGTCGCATGAAGTCTCCCCGGAGCCTGCAGGCATAAGTTCATGCCGGGTCTGCGCCACAATGCTGGCGTTCTTTACTTCTGAATTGCCCTGAAATGCACTTAACTTTGAAAAAAAAACCTGAAACCATCGAAAGGTATATATGGTTCGGTTCTTAATACAGGAATAGTTCGTTAAAAAACGAACTACGAAGGGTAATAGGCGGGTAGATTGTTTTTACAACTAACCTCCACTCCCCAGCCCGCCTATCACACTTCAAATGCAGGTTTTCGGGAATTCCTATTTAGTAAAATTTACACAAAATAGCCATCTCCATAAAATATTGTTACGTTTTTGTCGATTTGCCCGAAATTATTATCAACTCGGGGAAAAATATAGTGGACACGATGGACTCAGCGGACCTGGAAATACTGAAGCTGCTATCCCAGAACAGCCGGATGCACAGCACTGAGATAGCGCAGAAGCTCGGGCTTGCCACATCCACAGTCCACAAGCGGATAAACCTGCTTGAGAAATCAGGTGTGATAGAGCGATTCACAATTGTCATGGACCCATCAAACGTGGGGATGAACATCACCACATACATCGGGATTAACATAGACCAGAGCAAGAGAATCAACATCATCAATAAGCTGAAGAACATCGACGACGTTATAGAAATATATGAGCTGCTTGAGCCGTATGACCTGTTCCTGAAGGTCAGGACGTTCGATATCAACTCCCTCAAGGAGAATGTCCTCCGCACGATAAATGAGCTGGACGGTGTCGAGGAATCGAGCAGCCTCCTTACGACAAAAAGACATAAAGAGGTACCGTGCTGCATACTGAAGAGGTAATGAAAAATGATAACAGACCTTGAAGCGCTGCTGACGATAATCGTGTATCTTCTGGGAGGCACGTTCGTGCTGTTCGTTTACAGTGCATACGAAAAGACAAAGCAGAAGACGCTGCTGCTGCTCGCCCTCGGATTGTTCATAATGGTGTTCGGGAGNNAGCAGGCTCGCGAACGTCCTTATCACCAACTTTGAACCGCTGGCAGAGATAATATCTCTCGAACAGGCGAGGACCTTATCGCTGCTCATCGAAGTGCCAGGCATTCTCATCATGCTGTATTCAGCCCTGAAATCCTGATAATATGAGCGAGAACAGACAGGAGCGGTTCGCCCGCAAATGGAGCCTCGTAGGACTCTCTACAAAAACAACTTGGCGCAGGAGCAAGCTCCATGAAAGGATACTCCTGCGTGCCGTTGAGGATATGAAAAATACGCTTGGAGACAAGGCGGATGCCATACTCGCAGGTGCATGCTTTACCATAGGTTCCGAGGATGGGAAGCAGATGTCTCATCACATGAAGCTAAGGGATAAGAACGCACGCGACTGCCTGCTGCCTGTGGAGACGATGTGCCTCATGGCAGGGAAAGATGCCAGGATAATGGACGAGAATGCGGGTGCGGCTGTGCTCAAAGTGGATAGCTGCCCTTACAGCGAGGTGCTGGACGGGGTATGTCCTTCGCTATTTATCTGCGAGAATCACATTAAAGGGATGGTTCAGTCGGTCAACCGGAAAGCAGTCCTCATTGTCCTTGGAAAAAAGTGCAAGGGAGACGCATACTGCGAGTTCAGGGTAGAGCTTTGACATGGCGCTGAAGGATATACTGGAAAGGCTGAGAAAGGGTGAGCTTGATGTTGAGGAATGTGAAAAGCAGATACGTCTGACCGAGTTCATGAAGCTTTCGGACATGGCTAAGATTGATACCTGCAGGGAACTGCGGGTGGGCATCCCGGAGGTCATTTTCGCGGAGGGGAAGACGGTTGAGGACATCGTTTCCATATCAAAAGCGCAACTTGAGTCCGAAGGTCGGGCAATAGCGACAAGGGCAAGCGATGTCCAGAAACAGGCGCTCGAGGGGCTTGCAGCCATTAAATCGGGTGAATTCTCATGGAACGAGCGTGCGCGTGTCGCAGTCATACGAAAGGTAAAGGTCAGTAAAACCGGCGGCAGGGTCGGTATCGTTTCAGCAGGCAATGCCGACATCCCGGTAGCCGAGGAGGCAGCAATCACGGCTCAGGAGATGGGGTGCGAGGTGTTCAGGATATATGATGTAGGCGTTGCGGGGATACACCGGCTGTTCCCTGAACTGCAGAAGCTCATGGGAAACGGGGTTGATGCGATAGTGGTAGCGGCTGGCAGGGAAGGCGCTCTTCCGACAGTGGTATCCGGGCTGGTGGACGTTCCGGTGATAGGGCTTCCCGTATCAAGCGGCTACGGCGCAGGCGGCAGGGGCGAGGCTGCTCTCCTCACAATGCTGCAGTCCTGCTCAGTGATCGCGGTTGTAAACATTGACGCAGGGTTCGTGGCAGGAGCTTTTGCCGGGAAGATTGCGAATGCGGTCGCGAAGTCGCGATGCAAATGATGAACGTATAACATGAACATATACATTGAGACCTTCGGCTGCTCATCCAATCATGCTGATTCATTCAGAATGGAGGAGTTACTCACAGGCAGCGGGCACTTCATAACCGCCCCGGAACAGGCTGATGTTATAGTGGTTAATACCTGCACTGTCACTGAAAAGACTGAGCGCCAGGTCAAAAAGCGGCTTCATGAGCTTGCGAGTGCTGGCAGGAAGCTGGTGGTTGCAGGCTGCCTCCCCGCAGCACAGCCAGAGGCGCTGGATATTGATTGTATCGGCACGGTCGTACCCGGCGACCTGCCAGGGATATGCAGAATTCTTGGTACCGTGCCAGGAGGAAAAAAGTACCAGCCTGTAAAATTCGCTATCGGAAGCGTGAACATATCACAGGGATGTGCAGGCTACTGCTCCTACTGCATCGTGAAAAGGGCACGAGGCAGGCTCGTAAGCAGGCATCCTCAGGAGATACTTCGTGAGATATCAGAGCTCGCAGCAGCAGGGGCGAAAGAGATGCAGCTCACATCACAGGATGCGGGTGCCTACGGGATGGATACCGGGAAGCGCCTGCCTGAGCTGCTATCAATGATAACCGAAATGCCGGGTGATTTCAGGCTCCGTGTCGGCATGGTAAATCCCTCAAGCATCATGGACATATACCCCGAGCTTATTGAGGCGTTCGATGACCCGAAGGTATTCAGGTTCCTCCACATACCTGTGCAGTCAGGCTCTGACAGGGTGCTTGCTGACATGAACAGGGGATATGCTGTATCGGATTACAGGAAGATCATATCAGCTTTTACCCGGAAGTTCCCTGATGCTTCCGTATCTACGGATTTCATCGTCGGATTCCCCACTGAGACCGAACGGGATTTCAGGATGAGCCTCAGGCTCCTTGAAGAGACGCGTCCAGTGAAGGTAAACATCACGCGCTTCTCACCGAGACCGCATACTGCGGCGGCATTGCTCACGGATATGCCGGACAGGATAAAGAAAGAGCGCTCACGGGTGATGACNNGTCACGCGCGAATATCACAGGGCTCTTCTCCAAAGGACACTTGATGTCATAGTGACAGAGCCCGGAATGAACGGCAGCGTCACTGCGCGCGACCCAAGTTACAGGTGCATAGTTATCAGGGACGAGCTTCCGCCAGGCTCACGCCAGCGTGTTAAAATCACCGGGGCAAAACACACATATGTCATCGGAAAGCCTCTGCGATAGTCTTTTAAGGTACAGTATCTATTATTATCTCATGAAGTTCAGGGATATTTTATTTCTTGTGATAGCCTTAGTACTCGTCTCGGTCGTCTGGAACCCTATATGGCGCATCCTCACGATGTTCACTGAAGCTCTCGTGTTCCTTATGGTTGTGTTCATAGTATATATACTGCTGAGAAGGCTCTGAGGGCGAAGAACTGCAAATACAATCTGTGCAATCTGATAACTTATAATACGACATAGCCTCAGATGAGAACATTATGATGCCGAGACAAACAGCCTGCGATATCCCGCCGTTCTATGTGATGGAGGTGCTCGAGAGGGCGCAGGAGCTTACGAGGTTGGGGAGAAGCATCATCCATCTCGAGGTGGGTGAACCAGATTTCCCGACACCCGAGCATATTTCCCTTGCAGGGAACAGGGCTATTTCAGAAGGCGAGACAAAATATACGCATAGCCTCGGGCTTTTTGAGCTTCGAAAGGCGATTTCTGAGCATTATGGCAGCCAGTTCGGGCTTGACATCTCCCCTGACAGAATACTTGTCACGTCTGGCACAAGCCCTGCGCTGCTGCTGCTCTTCATGGGGCTTATCGATGCTGGGGACGAGGTCATAATGTCCAATCCGCATTACGCATGCTACCCCAACTTCGTGCGATGCCTGGGCGGCAAGCCTGTGTTCGTGCGAACCTTTGAAGAGGAGAGGTTTGAGATGAGCCCGGAAACAGCGGCTTCTGCGATAACCGGCAGGACAAAAGCCGTAATCATCAATTCACCCTGCAATCCCACAGGCATGGTCATGTCTCCCGGAGTCATGCGCGGTATAGCCGAAGCTGCTGGCGATGTACCTGTGATATCAGACGAGATCTACCAGGGCATCATCTACGAAGGAAAAGACCATACCATCCTTGAATACACTGACAATGCGTTTGTGCTGAACGGCTTTTCAAAGTTGTATGCAATGACAGGCTGGCGTCTCGGGTATCTCATAGCCCCGCCCGGATACATGCGGGCACTGCAGAAGATGGCGCAGAACTTCTTTATCTGCGCCTGCGGTTTTGTGCAGCGCGCGGGCGTTGCCGCAATGAACGGACCTGAAGCACCCGTCAGGGACATGGTGGCAATGTATAATAAGAGACGGCGGTTCATCGTTGGACGGCTCCGGGAACTCGGTTTCGGGGTGAAGAACGACCCGCAGGGTGCGTACTATGTGCTCGCAAACGCAACGAAATTCGACGATGACTCTCTTGAGCTCTCGCGCAGCATCCTTGAAGAGGCGGGTGTCGCAGTAACGCCCGGTATCGATTTCGGCGACGGTGCAGAGGGATATCTGCGGTTCTCGTATGCGAACAGTCTGGATAACATCAGGGAAGGCATGAGCAGGATAGAGGCATACCTTGAAAAGCATGCAGTCTGAGTCTGTGAAGGTCGGAGATCAATAGATATGGACTGGTATATTGTCGGATTAATCGCTGCTGTGCTTACCACGTTCGGTTTCGTACCGCAGATACTGAAGATGAGAAAGACGAAATCCGTGAACGACGTCAGCCTGCCCATGCTGTACCAGTACGCCCTTGGCGTGTTCCTCTGGGCGCTATACGGGATGCACCTCGGCGATTATATCATTATCGGGGCAAATATCGTATCATTCATCACACTTGTGGCTACAATAGCCCTGTATTACCATTATGGAAAGAAACCTGAAAAATAATGCATCGTACATTGCAAGGTGCGCCCAGCTCGCGATGGCGCTTGAGGTCTCAGCCTGCCCGAAGCCGGGGAACGTTGACCGCGACCACAACTATGCGGACACGCGGTTCGAGCACTTCCTTGCGTCCGCGATATCTGTGTATCCGGTCATGGAGCGCGCTGCAAGGTCGGAGCGCGGCGTGGGTAAGCTCATCCTCCGCGCGGTCGAGGAGAGCCGGGCATGGCAGCGCGGCGGCAACACGCACTTTGGCGCATTCATACTGCTCGTGCCGCTCGTGATGGCTGCGGGACGGGCGGACAGCATAGAGGAGCTCAGGACGAATGCGGCTGGCATAGCCAATCGCACAGACACACAGGACGCAATAAACTTATACCGGGCATTTTCAGCTGCAGGAGTGCGCGTGAAGCCTGTGGTCGAGCTTGACCTCAGCGATGAAAGCTCTATCAGGACTATCAGGAAGCGCGGGCTTACCCTTTTCGACCTGATGAAGATATCTTCAGGCTACGACCTGATAGCCAGCGAGTTCGTAAACGGCTTCCCGCGCGCGTTTGCTGGCGCTGCGCTAATCGAAGATAAAATAACGGGCATGGGCATTAACGACGCAGTCGTCTATACCTACCTGCGGACGCTTGCAAAGAACCCTGATACGTTCGTGGAGACAAAGTCGGGACGGCATAAGGCGCAGGAGGTCTCGATGAGGGCACTTGCGGTTTTATCCGATATCGAGAAATATGGGTTTGACCGTGCGCGCCAGAAAGTTCGTGAGTTCGACCGCCAGCTCATACGCGAGCGCGTGAATCCCGGCTCGACCGCA
>DUGO01000017.1:11495-12094 GCA_013331375.1 Candidatus Methanoperedentaceae archaeon
GGAGGCTTGCAGCCAATATCATTGATGACCCGGTGCTGTTCGTGAGGGCGCTTCTTGATGATATCCATCCGGATGAGTTCAGCGGGATGGAAGGGCATACCGTGCTTGCGAATTCGTGCGCGTCTGCAGTGTTCAGGTGTGAATGCGAGGGAGAGGACGACCCTGTAACCGTTCGCCTGAACCCGTTACTTGTAAAGATAAACAGGCGGCAGGTATTCCGTGTGAACAGAGGGTTCAATGCAGTGATAGAGGCGGCGGTTCACTCGACGCGATATGTTATTTTCCATGACGAGAAGCTGAAGAAATGCATCGACCACTATGCATCAATCGTAAAAAAATGTGGGGGCGCAAGGGAGCGGGAAGCCATGAGGCTCTTATATAAGCTGGTTGAAAGTGGGAGAAGCGGCCCCGGTAAAGGCAATGGAAAGCGTTAAATCCTTTGAAACAAATCATTTATTGGAGGTGGGAGAAATGATTTCAGCTGGAATACCAAGCTGGTTAGTTGAGATAATACTGAAGATCATTGAATGGCTTCGACACCTGATCTCGTAAATTCTCTCTTATTTCTTATCATGGGGTTCCGATTAGCTTGTACCAGA
>DUGO01000196.1 GCA_013331375.1 Candidatus Methanoperedentaceae archaeon
ATTTACAGGATTAACAGGATATACACAAAAATTATCCTGTGAATCCTGTTATCCTGTCAAATCTACCCATCCAAATGTTCTCACGATGCAAATACTAATCCAGATCAACGCTCATAAATCTCAACGACTTTAGATAACTCATTCTGAAACGTCTGCCGCGCGCCTCCTGTTCAGATAGTACACTAGCACTCCGATGACCACCCATGCCCCTCCGAAGATAATTGCATTCCTGTTCAGGTAAGAGACGAGCGCCGCGCAGCTCAGCACGCCAAGAATTGGCGGGACTGGATAGAAAGGCACCCTGAACGTTCTTTTCGCATCAGGTATCGTTTGCCGCAGCTTCATTGCTGAAAGGTTGATGAACAGGAACGTCATGAGAATCCCGAAATTGAACACAGATGCTATCCACTCAAGGTTTCCCTGAAGCGCGACAAGTGCTATCGCTATCCCTGTGATGATAACCGTCAGGTAGGGGACACCGTTGTTTGAGAGCCTGGAGAACACCACTGGCAGCACCCGCTACCGCGCCATTGCGAAGAGCGCCCTTGCACCTCCCATCATTGAGGACATGACCACATACGCGGTTGCGAAAAGCGCTGAGACCGAAACGAACTTCAGCAGAAAAACATTGCCTGTGGCAGCCCTCAAAGCCACTTCCAGGGGCGCAGCCGATGTCCCGAGCACATTCCAGCTCACAAGCCCGACCGCAACGACCGAGACGCCTATGTAGAGCAGCGTACTGATCGCAAAAGCCAGCATTATAGCCCGCGGCACATTTTTTTCAGGGTTCCTGACCTCCTCAGACAGCACCGTGACTGTGTTGAATCCCACGAACGCAAAGAAAATCACGGATGCGCCAGAGAGCATACCTGCAATGCCTTTCGGGAAAAACGGCTGGTAATTGGAGAAATCCCCTCGCGAGAGCAGGACAAAGCCGCCCACTGCTATGAAAAACGCGAGCGCGGTTACCTTCAGCCCGACAAGGAGACTGTTCGCACCCGCCGCTTCCCCTACGCCTTTCAGGTTTATCAGCATAAGGAGCAGGGGGAGAGCGATTGCAGCAATGAGAGCGATGCTGCCTCCCGGAGGTAGCCCCAGGAAATACGAAAAATACGCCGCAAAGCCAAGGCTCACTGCACTTGCACCCACGATGTAATCAAAGGACTTTGTCCAGCCGACAAGAAAGCCCCAGAAGTTCCCGAAGGCTTTCTGCGCATAGATGTACGAGCCTCCGGCTTCCGTTATGAACGAGGAGAGCTCTGCCGAGCTCAGCGCAGTGACGAATGCTGTCAAGCCTGCAATCAGAAATGAGATGATGACCGCAGGTCCTGCGATGCCAGACGCCACACCTATCAGGACAAATATCCCTGCGCCTATGATAGCGCCTATGCTCACGCCTGTGGCACCCCATAGCCCGAGGCTTCTTTTCAGTTCAGGCATACCTGTTACTGTCCCTGACATGTCTAACCTCCAGTTTTCATATTTATTCGCTATTGGATATATCCTTACCTGTTGCAAGTTTTCAAAATCTTATTTTTCAGAAAATTACGAAAAATTTAAGCATTCGTAAAAGTACCCTTATATCATGCCCAGGAAAAAGGATGAGACTTGCTGCTCATCGATGGACGCAGGCTACGGGAACTATCGCGTGGAATCCATACTCGACGTCGATACGAAGGGACAGGTGCTGCTGCCAAAGGACATCAGGGAGCGAGCAGGGATTCATGCAGGCGAGAAGCTTGCGCTTGTAAGCTTTACGAGAAAAGGTAAAATCTGCTGCCTGTATCTCTTCAAGGTGGACGAGCTTGCTGAAAAGGTGAAGGAGATTCTCGGTCCCATGACGCAGGAGACGGCAGGACGCGGGGAAAGGAGGTACGAGGATTGACAGGTGTCATGAGAACGACCGGTGTAATTACGCCGAAAGACAGCCTCGACCATTTCCTGGCTCGCTTCGGGTGGCGCAGGAACGAGCACACTGTAATGCCGGGACTATACGCACTTGGCAGCCCGACTGGAGAATCGCCTGTATTCGTGACCGCGAACTATACCCTGAGCTTCGATGCGCTGCGTAAAGCGCTCGCCGGAATTGATGCATACATTCTCGTCCTGGATACCAAGGGCATCAACGTATGGTGCGCGGCAGGGAAGGGGACATTCGGGAGTGAGGAGCTTGTGAACCGCATAGCCCATACAAAACTCACCGAGAAAGTCAATCACCGTTCTCTCATACTTCCCCAGCTCGGCGCTTCCGGTATCTGCGCACATGAGGTGAAAAGGCGCTCTGGCTTTGATGTGGAATACGGTCCTGTGAGAGCTTCCGATTTGAAGGCATATCTTAAGCATCATAGCGCCACCGCAGAGATGCGGACTGTCCGCTTTGACCTCAAGGACAGGTTTGAGGTTATCCCAGTGGAGATTACCAACCTTCTGCTGCCTGCGCTTCTGATAGCCCTGCCTTTGCTCTTCCTGAAAGGCGCAGGTTCGATAACAGGGCTGCTGTTAATTATCTTGTTAGGCACTGTACTGTTCCCGGTACTGCTGCCCTGGCTGCCCACGCGCGATTTCAGCTCAAAGGGCTTGCTGTTGGGAGGAGCGGCAGCAGTAATTCTGTCATTTGCAAAAATGCGCGGCGACCAATCGCTGTATTTGTTCCTGTACAATATGGTGGCTGCCATTTTCCAGATGGCGCCCTGGACAGGGTTTCTCGCACTCAACTTCACAGGCTCGACCACGTTTACTTCCAGAACAGGTGTAAGGCGTGAGATATTCACTTATATCCCGGTGTTCGCAGCAATGTTTATCCTGGGGCTCGTGCTTGCCCTCGCAAAAGGGGCATTCAGGGCATGGGGATTTTTATGACATCATACGGCAAATCGATTACTATCACCTGCGCAAAAGGCGACGGCAATGGCATCAACACACTTCGGTACAACCCCGACCTTTGCACAGGCTGCGGAATGTGCGTTACCGTCTGCCCTCACCGGGTTTTCACGATGAGGGAGAGAAAGGCAATACTTGCAAATTACGAAGCCTGCATGGAATGCGGCGCATGCCAGCGCAACTGTCCCGCAGGCGCCATCAGCGTGGAGAGCGGAGTCGGCTGCGCGGGGGCAATGATGCGAGCCGCGCTTACGGGGCGCAGGCAAGAGGATGCACGCTGCGAATGATTGCCGGATTTAATGATTGGTGCTGCGCTCTCACTCAGACAGCCTGAGCATGATGCCGGTGCGCCTCGCCCTTTCAACCGCCAGCTCCAGCATGAAAAGCCCGATGACAAAGTAAACCGCCGCCAGGGCGAAGCCGAACAGGACGTTTTCTCCGGGATAGCCGTAGAACGACCTGAAGTACTCAAGAAAATACGTAAGCGGGATGGCTCTTGCTATCATAAGGAACGGGGCAGGCAGAGTCTCGACAGGGTAGTATATGCCGCATACGAACATCATTATCCCTGACAGCGTCCATGCAGCCACCTCGGCGCGCTGCCCGAAGGTGAGTATAGAGATGCAGACAACAATCCCTATGAGCCCCGCGCTGACGAATATGCCAGCCAGGAACAGCAGGAGCGGCACTGCACCCGCCTTCAGGAAATCGAAGCCGAAAAGGTAGCGGGAAAGCACTGCCAGTAAAATAAATACAAGGGTGCTTCGCAGGATGCCGAAACCAAGTGAGCCGAATACCAGGTGGTACCCCCGCACAGGCGCAACGAACGTATGCTTCAGGCTCTTGCTCCACATGTCGAACAGCATGACGTACGCCACATCAATCTGGCACACCTGCAGTATACTGANNGAGACCTATGAAAGGCCAGAAAATAACCTCGAATATGGTGAATGCATTGCGCTTAGCCATTATCCAGTTCTTGTAGAACGGGGCATAGAACCTGTATAACTCCTGTTTCAACCTGCTCACTGCGAAGCCACCTCACCTTTTGCGAATTCAAGGAACACATCCTCAAGGTCTGGCTGCGTCATACAGATGTCTGTTATCTTTGAGAAGCAACGGATGACAGGGTCAAGCGTGCCTGTATCATGGATTGTCACCTTCGCCTCACCGTCGCCCAGCACGCAGTCCAGCACGCCCGGTAAAGTGCAGACCTGTTTATCTACATCGCCCTCAAAACGTATCCTTATCACATCCCCTATCCGCACCCGCTTTTTCAGCTCACCTGGCGGCGCGTCCGCTATGAGCCTGCCTCCC
>DUGO01000234.1 GCA_013331375.1 Candidatus Methanoperedentaceae archaeon
ACATTCAGAGAGTTCTCTTCGGTGGCGTTGTCAAATTCTCCTGCTGCCAGCACTTTTCGAGATGCATCATCAAGGATAGTACACAACTGCTTTCCATTTACTTTGCTTTCATGCCAATCGATATGAACTGCTGATAGCGAATGTTCCCGTTCGTATCGTATCCAGGGTTTTCTTCGTTTTTGCTTGCTTTCTTGCTGTTTAGCAAATCCGAATTCGAGCATTATTTTGTGTATTGTATTGTGAGGTATTCTTATTTTGCATCGTGCAAATATCGTTTTTTCCTGATACAATGCATTTTGCCTGAACTTTTCATATTCCTGCTTGATAATTTCCTTCCATTCTTCAGTAACTTCCTTCTTTGGTCTTCCCAGGTTGATACCAATCGCAGGTATAGAGCCTGTTGATTTGTATATTTTATAGATATGCCTGAACCATCTTGGTGTAATACCGAGATACTTGGCTGCCAATTCCTGAGAAATGCTTCCTGAATCATAATCTTTCAAATAGACTTTTAGTTTCCGCTTGTTCTTGATTTTTACCACATATATACATTTATTTACAATGAGGAAGTTTTTTCGGGAAAAGATACCATCACTTTATGGGCTCAAATCTTAAACGTTATGAATCTTGAAATATGTTGTTGCAGTGAAACCTAATGCTTCTTTATGAATTCAGATACCAAAGCCCTGACCCTTGTGTGCTGTCCCGCCAAAAAGTGACCTCCGCTTTCAAGTAATGTGAAGTTCGCGCCAGGTATGTTTTCGGCGGTGTATTTGCCCCAGCCAGATGGTGCAACCGTATCGTCGGCAGCGCTAATCACAAGAGTCGGCACTGTGATATTTTCCAGAGGATAACGAACAAGAGAATCGACAACAGCTCTATCATTGCGTATTCCCGCATTTCGCAGGCTGATAGGCTGTAAAGCATGTACCAGTTCAGACAGTTCCTCTTTTTCAGCGGGATCGAGACGGTCAAGCACTTCTGAGCTGACTCCGAATGCCGATTCCAGGCTGGGTAGGGCGAATTTCGTCATAAGCCACATGAGAAAATCCGACCCGAACAGCGCATCGTATACAGCGGTTGGAACCGGGAACTTGCGCTCTGCCTGGGGAGCAGGAGGCGCCCAGGCAGCAGGCACGATGAGCACAAGCGCCGAAATCCGGTCAGGATAGCGCAGGGCAAATTGCATGGAAGGAGGGGCACCTGCAGAGACGCCCACGACTGCTACCTTGCTGATATTAAGTGCATCAAGCAAGCAGGCTTGCACATCTGCCTGGGCTTCGGCTGAGGCATCTGCCGGAAGCGGGGTGCGCAGATATCCAAAGCGCGATGGAGTAATAAATCGGAAGCCATCTCCGACCAGCATTCGCGCCATCAAAATGCCCTGATCATATCCCCCACCTGTCCCGTGTACCACCAGCACTGGAGGACCATCTCCCATTGTGGTATATTCAATTGGACCGCAGGCTGTTTGGATGATTTGGCTCCCTGTCTGAAGGCGCTCTCGTGCTGCGCGGATGTCGCTTTGATAAACCAGGTAGGTAACAATTCCGACCACTGCTATTACGCCGACCAGAATACTAAGGATTAATGAAAGTTTGGACATAATTCTAACCACCAATAGCTGCAGTCGTCTATGTTCCTTCTTTTTCTTAGGGTATTTGAATGTTACGGACTATGGAAATAACGTTCCGCAGCTACCCGAAGTTGCGACCGAAGGAAGCAATTTGGGCGAAGCAAAGAGAAGCCGAGTACTCCCGAAAGCAACATTAAGCTTTCGAGACCGGGCAATCCGCAATGATGGCAGAGCAGTCTGTGTAGTCCCGAAATATTTATTAAGCTACATCTCAATCAAGGCATAACGTGTAGTGTGAGGAAATCCGGTATCAGGAATATGATCTGTATAGGAGGTAACTATGCGAGGTAAGACGATATTACTTTCAATAGTGGCAGCAGTATTGCTTTTCTCATTAAGCCCGGTTTCATCCTACGCAGGCAGCAGCAGTAAAGGGGTCAATGACCTCTCGGCTCTGGATGCATTCCATCCGCCGGATAGCGATGACTCAAGAATCCTGATGTATCGAGAATGGCACTACTTCAACATACTCGCTGATGACCAGGACCTGTCATTCATCACAACGATGACGCTAATGGGAATATCTATGACCCGGCAAATAGCGCTGCCGTAGTGCTGATGAATTATCTTACCCCGGATAAAAATAATCTTACGATAGACGCGTATCCAATTTTTCAGGCGCAGTGGTCGGATACATCGCCCGAACTCCGATCTCAGGGAGCAGTGTTGAGCTGACAGAGCAGGGATACCATGTACATGTGGAATCTGCGGATGCGGTCATGGACGCAATGTTCAGACCTGAGGCTGAAAACGGCTCCGTCTTCAGTGTGGCAGATGAGCCCGGGAGGGTAATAAACTGGTTCGTAGCATCACCAAAGATGAATGTGGACGGGATTCTCACAATCAATAAGGGAACGCCGATGGAAAAGACCTACAGGCTGGAAAACGCCAGGGGCTATCATGACCACAACTGGGGCTTCTGGCTCTGGCAGGATGACCTGGGATGGGACTGGGGACAGGCATCAGGGAAATATACATTCGGGTTCGGTCACATTACGAACAACAACCACACGGCATCGAAAGGGGCTGTCCTTGAAGTCTGGAAGGATAAGAAAAAGGTGGCGGCATTCAGGGATACAGAGATAAAGATTCGTCGCGATAAGATGATGAATTTGCCTGGCATGCCGGATAATCCCTTCCCGCTCGTCACAGTCCTGAATGCATCTTCAGGCGGCAATGAGCTAAACATCGAATTCGATACAGAGCGCCTTACGCCAATCATGATACCCTTTGGAGGAGGGTATCGGGTCATCTGGGAATTGTCCGGGACCTACAAAGTCAGTGGATACATTGGCAATAAGCCAGTATCTTACGAAACTACTGGATACCTTGAGTATGTAGCGGAATTGCTCATAACTGAATAGCTCCAAAAAGTGCATCAAATATGATGTCATTCCGCATAAGCAGCCGTTATTGCAGGTCCATCCCGAGCTTCTTTCTCGCATTTTGTATATGCTCAAGTATCAAACCTGCAGCGCGTACCGGGTCATGCTCCACAATGAACTTTCCCCCGAAGGTCTTCTCAGCCTTTTCCGTGAGCAGGGACACGACCTCAGAGCTTCCGAGCACGGGCGGGGCAACTCCCAGGTGTACCGTGATGCCCAGCGCCACAGCGCCTGTACCTATAGCGGTCGCTTTTTCGGTAACCCATCCTGCGGCTGATGCCACAACCGGCAGGTCACTTACGCGCACCCCGAGCGCCTCTGCCAGCGCTGAGATAAGTATCACTATCCTCGAGTTATCCACGCAGCTTCCGAAGTGCCACACGGGTGGGAAAGTAACATCAGTATCAGACCGCATGTTAAGCTCCATGAGCACCTTCCGCAGCTTTTCACCAGCGTATTTTCCGGCAGCATCAGGCGCCATGAGCCCGGCTCTCGCACATGCCTGAGCCGCGCAGCCAGTCGATACGATGAGCACATTTCTGGCAAGCAGCTCCTTCGCTATAATCTCATGGTGGGTAAAGGTATCCGGGTTAGTGCACCCGCAAAGGAGGACAATCCCGAATATGTTTCCAGATTTGAGGCTGTCGATAAGCGGTCTCATCGGCTCCTGCCTGTCAATGCACGATAATGCTCCAATGCAGGTCTCGACCGAAAATCCTGCTACCAGTTCCCTGGGCATGGCGGCGGGCTTGAACGTGATACCCCTGTTTTTGAAGTTATCGATAGCCATCTCCAGTATCTTCCTGGCTATCTCATCCGCATGCTCCTCCTCAAAGCTGACATGCTCAGCACCTGTGAACCTCCCCTCTCCCATCGTGGATATGAGCTTTGTGTGGAAGTTAGCCGCAACGTTCTGGACATTGGGATATATGCACTGCACATCAAGCACGAATGCCTCCACAAGCCCTGTCGCGATTATGAGCTCCTGCTCGAGGTTGCCCCCGGCTAAAGGGACCCCGTGCCTGATCAGCATATCATTCCCTGAGCAGCAGCAGCCGACGATGTTGATGCCGTCGGCGCCGAGGCGCAGAGCCCTCTCCAGGAGATCCCTGTCTTCTGATAGCTCGATGATCTTTTCAGAGAGAAGCTGGATGTGCCCGTGGATGACTATGTTCACCTTATTCTTCTCAAGCACATTGATGCCTATCTTGGAGCTCACGGGTTTTGGCACCCCGAAGACCACGTCCTGCAGCTCCGAGCTTATCACAAGGGACGTGATGTCAGCGATACCGAGCCTTGCGGCATGCATAACGAGCGATACCGGGTCTGACATAGTGCCCATTGATGTCTCATGACCGGCTTCCAAAAGCTCATGACCTATGGGCTTGGGGATGACGCCGAGAGCCACATGAGCTTTATCCACGGGGCAGAATGCGTCCGTGAAACTCATTTGTTTCTTGTCCCCGAGAATATCCGTGAGAGCGCTCCTGCCGACGCTGGTCGCAATATTTTCTATCGACCCCTCGCAATCAAGTCGTATTTTAGAGGAGATCGCCCTCAGTTTTTGCGGGTCTTTTATAGAATACTGCGCCTGATGCTGCGCGGTCTTTAGCAGCATTACAGCAACGTGCTTTGCGTGGGATGCATGGGCAGCCGTTCCTCTTGCCACCATCATGAGGAGATTCCTGGCAGCGATGGTATCAGCGTCAGCGCCGCAGACTCCCCTGGTATTTCGGGAGTTATCGGGTAGAGACCCATGCCTCACCCTGCATGGACCGAGGGCACACTGCTTGCAGCAGATGCCAAACGTGCCGAAATGGCATCGCCTGTCGTTGCCTGATGAGCTGCCGTTTCCTGACCGCCTCTCGAAAACCGTGTCGATGCCGAGGCTTGCAGTGTGGTTTAGCATTTCGGCAATTTCAATATCCGGAAATCGGATTGGCTCCAGCGGATTTTTTTCACAGGACTGCCTGACTATAGCTCCCATTGTCTACTCCTACCAATTCCTGCCCGGGCTGTGTGCCCGGGTGATTCGTTACCCGTGATACGCGGGACAACTTTTTCAGGCATCCCTGCGCCTGCGTATCGTCCCGGTTCCCTTCAATTAAATAACTACTTGTTTTATATATATTTCAAACGGTCTATCAAAGTATGATCCTGTTGAAAAAGTACAATCCATTAAAAACATTTCAACGAAATTTTCACCAGCCGTGCCTGTCCGGTGGAACACTCTTTCAGGCAGGATGGGACGTGATCTCCCCATCCTGCCAAGGTGGTTTACCGAGTAAAAACGATCTGTACCCTATCCTTCCCGAGCTTTGATATCCTGAGGTCTTCGTTATAATATTTGCCCACGCCTTTTATCAGCCCGATGAAGATATCGGTCAGTCCCCGGTGTGACTTGTAGGTCATTATCAGCGTCCTGTCATTGAGCCATTCGTATCCGAATCTCGGCGGACGGGCGAATGGGATACTGTCTGTTACATTGGCATGGACACCATCCATTTTCAGGAGGAACTCCTTTGCAGAGTTCGCGCCTCTGTAATAACCATCGTATATCTTTGGGGCGTACACGTTCATCCAGTAGTCACCGAAAGCCTCCGATGCCTGGACTGACGAAATCCGCAGCACGCTGCAGATGGATTGCAGGAGCTTTATTACTTTCTGGTCGTCCACGTTCTGGATAGGGGTGAAAAACGTGGTTCTGCTCATTCCGGCTTTATCAAGGGAATCTTCCCAGTTCTTATTCCCGAAGCGGCTCTTTACAAGATCGCCCAAACACTGCACGATAGCGCCTTTCATTGTCGATTCTCCGTTATTTAGAATGTACGGTGATATATTATAGGAAAAACCCGGATATATATATTAAACGGACACAGGGAATTACAATGGCGTTATGAAATTGCAATACGTTTATAATGAATCATAGACTGTTCTCCCCTAGTTCTTGATAGCAGGAGGATTCATCGCTCACACGCATAGTTTTATAACGTATGAAGCCATTTTTATTGTTAGTGCATTTATTTGAAATAAAAGCGTTAGAAAAACGTACCAGGTGGCAAAAAACATGGACAGACTGATCAATACCGTTACGTTTTCAAGANNTACGATTCCGGCGCACCTGCTAAAAAGAGTCTCTGAGCTTGGTGAATGCAGCCTGACCGAATACAAGCTCAGCGAAATACATGAACCCCACAGGGAATTTATCGATAGTCTCCTGAAGTCCAGGAGCATCAAGGGTATATCGCCCATTTTTCACCCTTCTTATCCCCAATTCTTCCATCACCTTGTGCAGGGCGGGGCTGAGGTATCCCTGATCGTTACGCGAGACGTTTATAACAAGATAAAGAATGAGCACGGTGAAACCCTGGGAAAGTTCCTTGACATGAAGGAAGCAGAATTATATGTCTGCGGCGAAGACATCAGGCTTGCCTGTGGCATTACTGAGAATTATTTCAATCTGTCGCTGTTCTTCAAAGACGGGATTTACGATTCGCAGCGGGACCTCGTGGGCGTGGATGAGTCTGCCATTCGGTGGGGTGAGGACTTATTCAACCATTTCCTTAAAAAATCCAAAAAAGTTAAAACCCAGTGACAGTCTTGATTAATAACGCCATAATGAATTCCCCGTCCACTATCGCATCCCGCATGAGCTTCCGAATCCTCGGTTCACTTGCAGGCGACGACTTTGTCAAGAAGCCGGTATATATAATCCCCGCAGAAAAGAACGTAACGAGAAGCGCCACTTCAGGATTTATGAAGTTGAGGAGCATGGAAGCAGCAATCCACAGGTGGATTACGATATGCATGAACTGAAGCAATTTTCGAGTATTTCCCTCTCCCAGACAGATAGGCAGCGTCTTTATCCCTGCAATCGCGTCTCCCTTTACGTCCCTGAAATCGTAAATCACAGTATTTATAAAACTTTTGATTGTAAAAAACGGGAAAACGAAAAACAATACTTTACCGATATCAGCCCACCGCTGGACAATACCTGATATGAATAATCCCCAGGTCAGCGAGACGGCCAGGTTCTTCATGCCAAAATTGCCCTTAAGCTTCACCTTCCGGCTTCCAAGGGCTAATCCTTTGCTGTACAGATAACCCGAGAAAATGGGAATGAACGAGATAGCGAGCAGGTCCTGCTGGTAAAGAAGCCATGAGCCAAGGGCGAAGGAAAACAGGCAGAAAGCGATAGCAATGTCCTTCCTGGATGACGCCAGGTCCTTCCGGTTGACCTTATCCTCTTCACAGTCCATGGCACGGTCAAGGGTATATGTGGCGTATATTATCAGGAACCCGGCAAGGTATGTTCGTGCGTCTGGTGCGATGCCAAGAAAAAGGAACGTTATATGAAGCTTGAATGCGCCTGATATTCCTACAAGCATTGAGGCGCATAAAAGCCGCAAAGTGGGTTTATGCAGATTCATGTTTTTCGTGAATATAAAAGAATGCTCACAGGACTAAATTTTAATCGGTCTACAAAATTGCAACGGCATCGTAACTTTTTAAACCTTATTTTCGTTCGCATGACCGTCTTAAATATATATCAGAACCTACACGAGTATTATTTGAGAAATAATTGATTATCGATGAAATGAGCATGATTGAATTATGGGATTTGAAGAACTTAATGCTATCATCGTTATAGCCGGATTTGTGGTATTTATTGTTCTTGCACTCATGATACTGAGGAGAGCAGTAAATATGGATATACAATATATCCGCGCACGCGTATTCCTTGATAAGAATTTCCTTGTCAATAACCTGCTCCTGATACTGGCGTCGGGTGTCCTTCTTGCATTTCATGAGTTCTTCAGTATAGGCCAGAAAAATGGTTTCGTTCCTTCAGGATTGGACATATTCAGCGAAGTGCTTGAGAAGCTCTCACTTTGGTTCCTGATAGCCTGGATGTATTCCTGGCGGAAATTGCTCGGGTAATAACGGTGCAACCTGGAGCATATCGGATGCATGCGTCCACAGGAGTAGAATTCGAATGGGGTTGCGCACGGATTTCATTCGCAGCCATCTTTATGGGCAAACCTCCGGCTGGAGCCGGCAGTATTGACTTGATGTGATGCATGCCTTTCCCCATCGCATACAATCACCTTATCCGGATAATCCCCTGTTATCACCCGCAGGCTCGCGATATCAAGCCTGCTGCCGAGCTGCCGGACGATATTGATGTAACTCTGCAGTTTTTTTATTTCATACCTCCTGAGCAGCCAGCCCATCAATTCAGCCCTTCGTGCAGTCATTCTCCTGTGCAGACCTCCGCATTGCATCACTTCTACTACCGCCCCGTCAATGAAAAACGGATAGCAACTGCATATGAGCGGGCGCCATTCGTATATTGAGCACGAATTTCCCGAATAAAAGATGCAGTTGCCTGAGGCATCGCGCCGCAGTATCCATCCGATGGCAATCATCCCGTCCTCGACCTCAATGCAAGAATAGGTGTCAGGCTGGGCGATTTTATCCCATCTTAGCCCTGTGCCCCGGATTATCCGCCGTATATCTCCCGGAAAAACGGATATGGCATTTGAAGGGCGCAGGATTGAAGGGGTAATCCTGATGCGAAAGTTCTCCCTGCAGCACCAGCCGCAGCGCTGGCAGGTGAAACCGGCTGCGCGAATCTGCGAGGCGTATGCCGAGTCCGGGGTTGCTTTGACCAGCGCTATCTTTTCACTGAGTGCAGCGATATCCAGAAAAATCGCCTGTGCAATATCAGGAGGTGGGAATAATCAAGGTTTCGGAGCCATAGCGGCACTGAATAACCAGCCCATTTGAAAAGCCCTTAATAGCCCGCATGCCAATATGACTGCATGAGATACGAGTACCTGCACCACGTCGCGGATACGAAGTTCCGCGCATACGGGCAGACCATCGAGGAGGCTTTTGAGAATGCAGCTCTCGCGATGTTCAATGCCATGACAGATACCTCGAAGGTTGCGCAGGTTGAAATGCGTGAAGTTGCGCTCGTTTCAGGGGACCTGGAGGGACTGCTGCATGCGTGGCTGTCCGAGCTCCTGTACCTGTTCAATGTCGAGAATATACTATTCGGGACGTTCAGGGTTGGAGGCATAAGCCGGGACGGGGACAGCTACTCGATCCGTTCGCAGGCATGGGGGGAAGTCGTAGACCCGGTAAAGAATACGTTTTTCTTGGAGGTAAAGGCTGTCACATTCCACGAGATGGAAATTCAAAAGATAGATAAGGGATACATGCTTCAGGTAGTTGTGGATACATGAGAGAGGGAGAAGCATGGAAAAGAGCGTAAAGGACATACTGCACAAAGTTGACGATTATACGTGGGAAGTCCCAATGAACTTCAAGCCTGGCATGCGTGTGCCGGGCAGGATATTCGTATCTCAGAAGCTTCTCGGCTCGCTTGAATATGATACAGTCGTGCAGACGGCGAACGTAGCCACCCTGCCGGGAATCCAGAAATACGCGATGGCGATGCCTGACGCGCATTCCGGATACGGTTTCCCCATTGGCGGTGTAGCGGCTTTTGACAGGGACACAGGCATCATAAGCCCGGGCGGCGTCGGGTACGACATAAACTGCGGGGTCAGGATAATCAGGACGAACCTGCAGGCAAGCGAAGTGCGTCCCCGCATGAGAGACCTCATTGAAAGGCTGTTCCAAGAAATACCATCCGGGGTCGGCTCGAAGTCCAGGCTCCGTGCATCCGATACCGAGCTGGATAATGCCTTCCTCTACGGTGCGAAATGGGCGGTTGACAGCGGTTACGGCGTTCCTGCCGATGTGGAGCACTGTGAGGAGAACGGGTTCATGAAAAACGCAGACCCGTCGATGGTGAGCGCAAGGGCAAAGACCAGGGGTAAGCCCCAGTTCGGGACTCTTGGCAGCGGGAACCATTTCCTCGAGGTACAGGAAGTCGTCGAAGTCTATGACGAGGCGGCAGCAAAGGTACTTGGGCTTCACAAAGGGCAGGCGACAGTCATGGTACACTGCGGCTCAAGGGGCGCAGGGCACCAGATCTGTGATGATTACCTCAGGGTTCTCGCTCAGGCGACAAAAAAGTACGGCATATCCCTGCCTGACAGGCAGCTTGCATGCGCGCCCGCCGAATCGCGCGAGGGGCAGGAGTATTTTGCAGCCATGGCAGCAGGCGCGAATTATGCATGGGCGAACAGGCAGGTAATTACTCACTGGGTGCGCGAGACATTTGGGAAGTTCTTCGGCAGGGACATGGACTCGCTCGGGATGGCGCTGGTATACGATGTGGCGCACAATGTGGCAAAGCTTGAGGAGCATGTCATCAACGGTGAGAGAAAGGAAGTGTACGTGCACCGCAAGGGAGCAACGCGCGCATTCCCGCCCGGGCACAAGGATGTGCCGGCTGCGTACAGGTCTCTGGGACAGCCCGTGCTCATACCCGGCAGCATGGGGACAGCTTCGTACATCCTGCTCGGCACTGAAAAAGGCATGGGGCTTACCTTCGGCAGCGCATGCCACGGCGCAGGCAGGGTCAGCAGCCGCGCCGCAGCCAAGCATGAGTTCCGTGGCGCAAACGTTGCAAGAGAGCTGGCAGAGAGGGGCATTATCGTCCGTGCAGCCGAGCCCGCGGTCATAGCAGAAGAAGCCCCTGGCGTGTACAAGCCAAGCGATGATGTGGTCGACGTTGTCCACAGCCTCGGTATTGCGCGGAAAGTGGCGAAAGTGATGCCAGTCGGCGTTGCAAAAGGCTAATTACGATGGAAGAATTCCCTGAGGAAGCGTCCCATGCCCTCGACACGAGCCAGCTCGCCTGCGCCAAGCACCGTGTAGCCGCTCTTTATCGCCTGTGAGACATGCTTTCCTGCACCGCATGAGGTGAGACTTGCTGCGAGAAGCTCCCTGGCGCCCGTATATTCTCTTGTTATGTCAGCCGCATACCTTCCCTCAAGGATATATGCGTCCGGGTACCTGGACTTGAAGCTTGCTGCATGCTCGCGAAGCCATACATACGGACCGGGATGCCTTTTCAGAGGGGGCAGCCCGGAGATTTCCAGCTCAAACAGTACATACGCCTTGTCCTGAACCCATACCCCGCTTGCGAACACCCTGAACTC